>JAFVOP010000028.1 GCA_017505745.1 Clostridia bacterium | reverse complement strand
TCAGGCTTACGCCTGCCACCTCTCCCAGAGGGAGAGGCTATCATTGGGCTCCCACTTTGGGGGAGCTGTCACCGTAAGGTGACTGAGAGGGGGAGACACCGATAAATCCCAATTTTGCGCACCTTTCCGCGGCAAAGCAAACTAAAAAGCCATTTTGGGTGGTGGTCCCAAAATGGCCGCGGGAGCAATTGATTGGTCGAGCGCACAGATAAAAAATTACCTTTATACCCATGCGATAAAAGTTTTTGAAGAGTCCAGAGAAACTTTTTTCAAAAAGTTTCTTTGGTCGCCGAAGGCAAAAGAGGGTGTGGGGGAGCTTTTTCAAAAAGCTCCCCCCACAAAAAATATTTTTCACGCAACGTCTGTTTTCCCAAAGATCTTTTTGAAGAACGCCGCCCACTCTTTCCTATCCTGACGGATGATTCCGACGACGGTGAACACGATGATGACCGCGTGCGTGAGGATCGCGGAGGGTGCCAACGCGATGTCATAAATCAACCAAAGCAAGACGTTGCAAAGAGAAAGAATTCTGCAGACCGCGGAATTTTTCTGCACCATTGCCCACGCGAAGAACCATACTGCGACGAGCGGAAGGATGTCCCAAGCGTTCTGATAAGAAAGCACCGACACAACGGCAAAGCCGACACAAAAAACAATGACAAGCCAAATCGGAAAATCCATCTTCTTGTAGCTAAACACAAAGCTGATGATCGTCAGGACGATGGCAATCATCACAATGCCGCTCGCGCTGAGTCTGTCCTCGAGGACGTACTGCACGCCAAGGAGCGTGTTGGCAAGGAGCTGGCTGACAATGATGACCTTCATACTTTTGAACTGCATGCCCGCAACGGCAAAAAGCGTTGTGAAGATGCTGATGATCAGAGCAATGATCTCATTATTTTGTTCCATGTTTTCTCTCTTTCTTGATTTCATATTTTTTCAAACGATATAGATTATAACATAGCCGCCACAAAAAGTCAATCGTTTTTTGATATTTTCCAAAACGGACGTACTGATCAACAATGTCGTCGATCCCCTTTTTTCAAAAAGCTTCTTGAAAGAATGGGGGTGCGGGGGAAGGAAAACTTCTTTGAAGAAGTTTTCCTTCCCCCGCAAAAATACCATCCACTTATTTCACGATCTCAAACTGCTGATCCGCGGGAATATCCACAACGGTGCAGTCGTTGCAATAGGTACATTCGGGCAAAATGATCATTGCAGTCAGGTGGTCGTTGTTGGCGGGCAACGGCGCGAGATGCCAGATGGCGGCATTCATTTTGACCAACGTATGCTTGGGAACCAGGAAAGCCTTGACGTGATCGGTCACGATCGCGCCTGCCGAGGCGGGAGCGCAGTGGAGGATCATGTCGTCATCCATGGGAAGGATCATCTCCCACGTCGTGGTGTGATATTCCTGCTGCGTAATGATCATTTTCTCGGGCTTTTGAACCACGATGGGAGAATATCCCACACGGTGTGTGCTATCTGCCGTGACACGGTCGGGGAAAAACTTGTGAATTTCTCCGCAGAGCGCGTAACCGTCAGGGCGGCTCATTTCATAGAACTGACCGAACGGCGCGAATTCCTCGTGTGTAAGCGGCTGTACCTTTACTTGTTTCATGTTGTATCTCCTTGTGAAAATGTATTTTGGTCTGTCAATCTTGATTTTCGGCGTTTTGCACCGTTTTTGTGCGGTGATCGTCCCCGGGAACGCTTCCCCTCCAAACGAATTCTCCGCACGCGACGGTTCACGTTCTTATTTTACCATAAAAAACAAGTCTCGTCAAGTACCGCCAAACACATTCCAAAAAGAAGAGACAAAAAAGAGTGTCTGCCGAACCGCAGACACTCTTTTTCAGATTTTTATTGCTTCGCCCTCTTGGCGCGCACCATAAAATACACACCGTAAAACGCCAATATGTAAACAAGAAACAACAGGATCACACCCAAAGGGTAAAGAATCGGATTGCCTCCCATCAAGGAATACAAAAGATCGTAAGGAGTACCGTCGCCGCGCACCAAAAACATATAGTTGTAGTCAATCAGGTGATTTGCCAGCATTGCGGCGGCAGCAAAGCCGAGCAGAACGCCAAAGGTAATGGGAACGTTCTTTTTTTGCATGCTCGCCATGCCGGTAATCCCAAGATAGAGCGACGTAAAGCCCGCGATCGAGTGTGTGACGCCCGACACCACGTTGTCGAAGCCCAAAACGGGATAAGCGGCGTAGTTTTGTCCTGCGGCATAGGTTCCCATCACCGCGCCGAGCAAGCCGAAGATCAAAACGAAATCCATCGCCGCTTGCTTCATGCGTCCCTTGGAAAAAGCGGCAATCGGAATGGCGATGAGCTGGATGCTGCACAAAAACAGCGGCAACTCATAAAGCCACAAAAGCGGATCCTGCTCTCTGAAACACAAAATGACAATTTTGAACAACTCAATGGCATCGATCAAAATCGCCGTGATCACCAGCACGCGATTCTTTTGCGCATCGTCGGCTCCCCGATTCTTTCGTCCGAAAAACACGGCAAGCGCAATCATGACCGCCATCAAACTACTTACAAACAAAAGATGTTGCCAGGACATATAGCCCTCGGGCGAACGTGTGTATCCGCCCCAACCGAAAAACTCTTTCATACCATTCTCCGTGAATAAAAAATTCAATGCATGGCGCGCTCGCAGGGCTTATGTTTCAATAAAAACATCCTGATCGTGCATCGCGCACGCTTGTTTTTTATTATACCACACCTCAAACGGTTTTACCAGATATTTCGACGTTTTTTGCCAAAATTTTCTTCCGTCGACGAAATTTTGATGCGGCGTGTCCTCATTTTTTTACACCTTTTGCGCCGCTGTTTACACGTCGCGGTTGATATATCCCAGATCCACGTTGCCGTCGATCTCTCGAATCCAGCAATTGCGCGGATTTCGCTCCTCCTGATACCATTCGGGAGAATAGTGAAACCAACGAAGCAGGAAGGTCCGCAGCGTGGTTCCGTGGGTGAAGATGAAGAGCGTATCTACACCGTGCTTTTCAAAATCGCGGTAGATCGTCCCCATGAACTGATGCACGCGGATCGCCACGTCAAACGGACTCTCGCCCAGCGGAAGACGCGCGTAGAATTTGCCTTGATTGCACACCTGACGCTGAAATTCGGCATATTCGTTTGGATACAGCCGTCCCCAATCCTCCTCGGGAACCGAATCAAACAAACCGTACTGCTGCTCGGTGAGCGTGATGTCCTCGCGAACCTCCGAGATCTTCAGGAATCGGTTGAACTCGTCGCAGGTCTGCCGCGTTCGAAGGAAGGGACTTCTCCAAATCCTTGCCCGTGACAGATCCACCTGCTTTTCTTCGCAATATTTCGCCAACCATGCCCCTGCCTCTCGCGCTTGCGCCTTCCCGTTTTCGGTCAACGAAACGAGATGATCGGGAATTCTATTGACGTAATTCTCCCCCACGTTGGAGATCGATTCTCCGTGTCTGATCAAAAAAATATGCATACACCATCCTCCTTGAGGTTGTATTGGATATCATATATTGGATAGGATTCCCCCAAAGTGCCTGTTTCCTTCATCGCGCTTCCCTTTTCGTTTGCGGATCCACTCAATCCTTTCGCCGTTGGCTTTGTTGGAAAGATGAAAACGCGCAATCCTGCCAAGATCCTGTTTGACGTTTTGAAGAGTTCATTTTTCCTTTTTCAAAAAACGCTCTCCTTTCGGAGAAGTAATCCACCCTTATTTTACCACAAAAGCACAAGCGCGTCAAGCGCAAAATACAATACAAACAAAAATTCCGAAAGCGGATACTTTCGGAATTTTTTGAGACGAGTTGACAAAAAAGATGCCACTCATAAAACATCATTTATTTCATAAAAATTCGTATGATATGCGAAAAAAGGTGTTTTTGAAGATTTTAATTTAACAAGATAAAAGGAATCATCGACTTGTGAATACGAATAAACCATATCGTTGACCATAATTCTTCCGCTACGGAAATACAACGCATTCTCCCGTTGCATGTGTCGATAGTAACTTTTTAGCTCTTGCCCTTTTTGATATAGTTTTTCTTTGCTAATGCTAAATCTTCCGCTTTTAATTTCAAAGAATTTCAAATAATAATAGCAAAGAAGAAATCCTAATATAAACAGTATAATGACAGGCACAATAATCATGACCGCCGTTGGACTTGCAAAAGTAAGATGACGAGGCGGCAAATAAACTTCCTTTGCATAAAGTACGGCATACATAACGTAAAACAAAATCGAGATGCTCAGAAAGAACGTCAACCAAACAGTAACGGATTTACGTTTGTTCAAAACAACAAGCAGATCGCGCTGTATATCTTGCTTGGTTATTGTTTGCTTTTTCATACATCCACCGCCTTTCTGTCTCTTGACGCTCGCATCAAATAGTATTATAGCACACTTTGGGACGGAGTGCAAGATGTTGGGCAAAATCCGTTTGCGCGAAGCGCAACATCGTTTACGGCGAAGCCGTAACATCATTGGGCGCAAGCCCACATCATTTGCCGCAGGCAACATCGTTCGTTTTCGTTTGCCTCCAAAACAAAAACACACCCGATTGGCGCACCTGCGATAAAGCAGGTACGCCATTCTTTTTGCGAACTCAACCACAGGTTGCGTCACAGTTCGAAAAACAAGTTATTGTTTTGGCATTTGATGTGTGTTATAATAATATCAGAATCCGGATTCAATAAATTTCAAGAGGTGATTCTAATGACAATAGGCGAAAAAATTAAAGAATTACGAAAAAAGAATGATTTGACACAGGAGAAACTTGCGGACTATCTTTGCGTGTCCTATCAAGCAGTTTCAAAATGGGAGTGTGGATTATCAAGCCCCGATCTTTCGTTGATTGGCCCTTTGACGAAATTGCTTCACGTTTCAGCTGATGAATTATTAGGACTAAAAAATGACGGTATAGATGCGCGCCGAGAGGAACTCGAAAAAGAAGAGCGTGAAACTTGGATAAGCGGAGATCTTGCCAAACGATATGAGATTGCCTGTACTGCCGTGGCTGAGTATCCCGGAGAAATGAAATATCTTAATTGGCTTGCGTGGTGTGAGTCTATGCGTTCCTTTGATTTTAAGGATGATAAAGAGTATATTGCTGAACAGGAAAAAGCGATCAAGCATTTTGCTACTGTTATAGAAAATGCAACCGATACGAAGATTAAAACAAGTGCGGTACAAGGTATTGTGCAGTATCTTTGCTTTAGAGGAAGGCACGAGGAAGCCAAAAGATATGCCGAAATGTATCCGGATAGCAGAGGTGTAAGTAAAGACCGAGTTCTTTTAGATTGCTTACAAGGACAAGAAAAAACAAAACATTATCAAAAGATGTTAGCTAATATGCTGTCAGAAATTTTGGATCATATAGGCAATGACGATATGGCAGCTTGCGAAGCGCAGGAGCAGTTATTAAATTCGATAATTACAGATGGCAACTATCTCTATTATAATGATTATCTCGCACATAATTATCGTAAAAGAGCAGCCATATATACATCAAACGAAGAGTACGAAAAGGCTATTTGTCATTTGCAGAAAGCTCTTGAATATGCGACAGCTGCCGATGATTCTGATAGGGAAAATACTGTTTATCGCTTTACAAGTCCTTTTCTCAATCAACTGGAATATAATCCTGATAATTTTTGGAGAACTGGCGGGACAAAATATGTGGAAGATTTTTATGAAGCTATAAAACGTAGTCCATTTGATAAGTTACACGACAGAGAAGATTTTCAAAAACATTTTAATATCTGATCCTCGCCCCGCCTTGCGCGGGACTACGCTTTTGTGTCCACAAAAGCAGTGCTTGTTCAGGAAAATTGACAAGTCATAGATGAACATAAAGAAAGGCTCCCTTGTGTAAAGGGAGTTGTCACCGAAGGTGACTGAGGGATTGTTTTCGGTATAATTTTGATTTTAACAATCCCTCCGTCTCGCTTGCGCGAGCCACCTCCCTTTACACAAGGGAGGCTCATTACCACCCGACAGTACACCTAAAAGGTGTAACATACTATACCTTGCGGGGCAAGGTATATGAAAAGGAGTACGAACAAATCGTTCGTACTCCTTTTACTTTGCGGCAGGTAAAAACTGCTTTATGGTAGGTGTCCCTTGGGTGCGTTTTTGTTTTGAGACGTGTTGACAAAAAAGATGCCTTATTCATTTTGAAAGAAATCTATTGATCTTTTCAACAAAATCCTTTTTATTATACGTTAAAATAAAATCTGAATTTTCAATCAAATTCTTTTCATCGTCATAAACATCCTTTTCTTTGACAAGAAAAATAACTCTCTCACATTTTACATTTTCGTTGAAGCCCGTACATTTGTGGAATTTTTCTTTTTCTGCTTCTATGTAGCCGTATAAATCCGATTCATCGTGCTCTTGAACAATATACCAATTGCCATTTTCAGCATCAAAATGTGGGACAACATCATGCAAAAACAACGTTTGATCGCAATAGAAGTACCCATGTTGGCAAGGATTTTCACACTCAGGAACAAACAAAATTGGAAGATTATTTTTGGCAATCAATTCAAATATTCTATAATGGTCTGTCAGCGTAACAATCCAAGAGTATTTTGCTCTTTTCCCATATAACCGTTTCATTTCTTTGCGACGATTTGAAAAACAATATCTGGCAAAATCAATCGGTGTATAAAGAAGCAAGAACAACACCATTAGAACAGCAATCGGAAACGTAAACAACAAAACAAGTGCTTGAGATAATTTGCCGTCTTTCTTCATAACATCACCGTCCTTCTGATTCTATTATATCACAGTTTTCGGTGTTTTTCAAGACACGAGGGGAAAAATTCCGTTTGCGCGAAGCGCAACATCATTGATGCGAAGCATCACATCATTGCAAAGCACATCATTTGCACGAAGTGCAACCTCGTTCATTTGTGTCCGCAAGCGGACAATGATGTTGAGCTAAAGCTCAAATGATGTTGCGTGCAAGCACGCAAATGATGTTGTGTCCTGCGGACACAAATGAAAAAATCCTGAAAGCTCTGCTTTCAGGATTTTTTTGGAGGCGCCACCCGGATTTGAACCGGGGGATAAGGGTTTTGCAGACCCGTGCCTTACCACTTGGCTATGGCGCCTTATTCAGCTCGGAACGGGGAAAGATTTCTCTTCCCTCTTTCCGTATATTCAAAAAGCCGTGGATTTGTTACAATCCTGAACTTTTTGAATGAAAAACGGGCACGAAAATCGTGCCCGTGAATGGAGCGGATTACGGGGCTCGAACCCGCCACCTCCACCTTGGCAAGGTGGCGCTCTACCAAATGAGCTAAATCCGCGGAATGGTGCCTCCGGTCGGAATCGAACCAACGACACGGGGATTTTCAGTCCCCTGCTCTACCAACTG
>JAFVOP010000027.1 GCA_017505745.1 Clostridia bacterium | reverse complement strand
GTGCTCATGCTCATGCTCGTGTTCCTCGTGATCGTGATGATGATGGCAGGAGCAATCGGGATCGTCGCATTCGTCCTCACCGTGGTGGTGATGATGGTGCTCATGCTCATGCTCGTGTTCCTCGTGATCATGATGATGATGGCAGGAGCAATCGGGATCGTCGCACTCGTCCTCGTCATGGTGGTGATGATGGTGATGCGCGGTCGCCTTTGCAAGGCGCGCCAGCTCCTCCTCGATGGTCTCGCGGCACTCCATGGCGGCAAGAAGCGTTTTGCCGTCCAATTCCTCCCAAGGGGTGGTGACCACCGTAGCGGTGGGATTGTGCTCCCGAAGCAGCTTGACGGTTTCTTCGATCTTCTCCGCACTTACGCTTTGGGTGTGCGAAAGCACGATGCAACCGGCATTCTCGATCTGATCGTTGAAGAACTCGCCAAAGTTTTTCATATACATCTTGCATTTCTTGACGTCGGCAACCGTGGTAAAGCCGTTGAGGGTAACGTCCTCGGCGTCCAGATTCTGCACGGCACGGATGATGTCGGAAAGCTTACCAACTCCCGAGGGCTCGATCAGAATGCGGTCGGGAGCATACTCCGCAAGCACCTTTTGCAGTGCCTTGCCGAAATCTCCCACCAGCGAGCAACAGATGCAACCGCTGTTCATTTCGGTTACTTCAATGCCCGCGTCCTGCATAAATCCGCCGTCGATGCCGATCTCGCCGAATTCATTTTCGATGAGCACCAGCTTTTCGCCAACGTAGGCTTCCTGTAGCAGCTTTTTGATCAGCGTGGTTTTTCCCGCTCCCAAAAAACCGGAAAAAATATCAATCTTCGTCATTTGAGGTATATTCCTTCTTCCTGTATTTGTTTCGTTATTATTATACCGCTGTTTTTGAGAAAAGTCAAGGTTTATCCGATAAAGAAAAACTTATAAAGCGATTCCTTGAGCGGCTTGACAATGGCAATGATGATGAGCATCATACCCAACACAAAGAGCGTGAGAAACGAACAGATCGACCACATCACCGTGGCACGTACGGCAAAGGTCTCCCAGATCAAAAATTCGATCAGAACCGTCCACAGGCCCATTGCAATCAGTCCGCCGCCGAAAATATACAGCCGCGCGCCGCGAAGATAATAGTTGAGCGTGACACACGCCGTGGTAATAAGGCCAAGCGCAACCGTGACGGGAAGCGCAAATCCCAAAAACCAACCGCCGTTCGTTTGTAGATCGATATAAAGCAGATACAGAAGCAACGCCGCAAAATCACACGGCACGAATATGGCAGGATGGGGCCTTCGAAACCAAAACGGCAGAATGACAGCCAGATACCCCAGCAGAACGCCGCCCGCAACGTATCCCGACCAGGAAACCGTTCCGTGCCAAAGAAGCTCCAACACCGTGGGAAGAAGAAGGGGAAGCCCCGCCAGCACCGTAATAACAAACAGCAGTCCCCGCCGGTTCACAGCCTCCGAGGGAAACGCCTTTTGGGGATAGGTGGGCCGTTCCTTTACGGGCAACTCCGGATGATAGACGCGCGTGTTGCACACCGGACAGATCGACTGCCCCTCGGAAAGCTCCACGCCACATTGGATACAGTACATGGTTTATTCTCCTCTCGTATTGCTTTCCGCCACCACCCGAATGCCAAGCTCGCGGAATACGCGATACAACTCGTATTCCAGCACCGGCTCGCGGATGTTGCGGATCAGGTTCAGATAAAGCTTACCGCCGTAGGTGATCGCGGAGGCATTGTGGGGGGCGGTGGATTGCACGCCCAGCACAAAATCCAGGCGTTCGACGTAATCGGAAAAGCCGTCCACACGCTTTACCACACCCAGATTGGAAAAGGTAAAGCAGGATTTGCGCTCCCCAACCGCCAAAAAGACCATCTTCATGATAATATTCTTGAGAAACAAGGGGGCCGCGCGTAACAGAAGCGGCTTTTCGCTGCCCACGTTTTTGGCGATCATGGCCGCCATGTTCTTTTTGGTAACGGTCAGCTGCATCTGATGGTAGACCAGATGGCAGATCTCGTCAAAGGTGTATTCGCCCAGGCGCGGATCGTATCCCGGTGTAACGTACAACACAAAATTGCGAAGCGAGGTTGAAGGAAACAGGCGGCGCAGATTGACCGGAACCAGCACCTTGATCGGTCGGTAGCGCTTGGGATTCCGTACACGGGCGCGTTGGATGCGATCGGTGGCCAGCATCATGGCCGCCACCAGATACGCCGTTACCGTTACCCCTCGCTTCTTTGCCTCGGCAACCACCTCGTCGGCATCCAAAATGAAGGTCGTATTGGTGCGGAATCCGTCCTCCTCGCGCTTTCCCACGATCCGAAAGGCATCGGTATCGGCGCGCGAGGCCTTGTGCGGCCCCGCATATTGGAAAAAGCTATCCTCCATTTCCCCCGCATCGGGCTCCTCCAGGCGATCGAGGATCCCATCTCCCGCGGGGGTCCTGACACCGTGCTTCTGATACAGGTATTCGGCAACCAACGATTTCAAAAAGACCAGCCCGCCGTTGCCGTCGGTAATGGCGTGGAAAAATTCCAAAGCGATCCGCCGCTCATACACGATCACGCGGAACGCGCATTTGTGTATATCGTCAAACGGCATACGCGAGAGCGGATAGGGCTTTTCCTCCATAATGGCGGGCGCCTCGGGGATCTCCTCGAGGTAATACCAGAACATCCCGGTTTTGAGGCGTACGGCAATCGACGGAAAGCGGCGGACCGTGACGTCCAGCGCGATCTTCAAAGCAGAGAGATCCACGTTCTCGCAAAGCGTTGCCGAAAGGCGGAACACGTTGCTCCAATTGCGGCTGCGCGCCGCCGGATAGATCTTTCCGGCGTTGTCCAGCGTCATCCATCGCAGCTTCTTCTGGTGAGGGACCGTCCGCTTGATAAAGCGCGCAATGCGATCAAAATCCTTTTCGTTCTCCCGCAGGCCGTACAAAAGATAACCGTGCCACATATCGGGTGCGATCACCAGCTCGCTTTCCCGCCCCGCCGCCAACAGCTTGCCGTGCAGGGAGACCGCATCGTCGAGCATGATCTCGTCACCGCCCACAAACAACAGAGACGGCGGCATTTTTTCGGGGGAACCGAAAAGCGGAGAGACCAACGGATCCCTTTTGCGAGCGCGATCGTCCTCCTCGTTGGGATTTTGCCTGGGCGTCAGGCTCTTTTCCGTGCCGTCGGCTCCGTACAAATAGCAGTCGGCAAAGTAGCGCAAGCGCTCCCGCGTCATGGAAGGGTCGCGCTTTTCATTTTGCTGATAGGAGGGACCGCCGGCGGTCAGATCGGTCCAGGGAGAGATCGCCACGATTCCCGCGGGAAGGGTCCTCCCCTTTTGCGCAAGCTTTTGGCAAAGCGCATAACAAAGTCCGCCGCCCGCGCTCTCTCCGCAAAGCAGGATCTGCTCGGGCGCATATCCGTTGGAAAGCAAATAGCCATAGGCCTCCATCGCATCGTCCAGGGCGGCGGGATAACAGTGCTCGGGCGCCAACCGGTAGGCCGCGCAAAGCACACGGATCCCGCATTTGACCGCCAGCATACTTCCAAATCCCTTGGCATAGTCGAGGTTTCCCGCCGTGTAGCCGCCACCGTGCAGATAAAGCACCACGCCGGTAGAGACCTCATCCTTTGGGATCACGGTAGAGCAAGCGATCTCCCCCAATGAAAAATCCGAAAAGGTCACCTCGTTTTTATAGGAATTTGCCATCAGCTTTCCCAGCGCATCCTGCCCCTTTCGCACGGTAGAAAGCGAGCAACCTGCCAAAAAAGGCTTCAAAAGCATGAGCTGAGAACGTAAAAATTTATTGAACGGTTTCATAAAACTCCTTTTTATCCAAAGTCTTTGCGCATTGGATCATAAAAACAGCCGCATTCCAAAGGAACGGATCCCCAGGTCCACCAGCTTGCACAGCAGCGCACCGCAAAGCACTGCCAGGAAAAGCGACACCGCAAGCAAAAGCCCCAGCTCTGCCAGATAGAGCCGCGCAATTCCCGCTCGCGTCATGCCGTTTTGAAGCAGCAGCGCCCGCTCCCGGCGCTGAGAGCTGTAAAAGCGGATCAGCACGTGCGCGCATCCAATGACGGTAAGCGCCGCCGAAACCACCAGTGACAGCCGCAACAGACGGATGTGGGACGTGATGGTTCTTGGCATGGAATTGAAGATCTCCTCTTTTTCGATCCGTGACGCGCCGTTTTGCTCCAGAAGCGCCACGATCGATTCCGATGCCCTCGGATCGGCGCCGCTACGCAAGTGGATCGCCAAAAAAGGATGCTCTATCCCGAAGGCCGTCACGTCGCAAACCACGAAATGGATGTTGCTTGCCATCACCTCAGAAACCGTGAGCCACGCCTCCATGCCGTTGACCGAAACGCGAACGCGATCTCCCACGTCAACGCCCAGCAGCTCTGCCAATCCAACCGAAAGAGCCACCCGCTCGCCCTTCGGCATTTCCTCGGGCATGCCCTGTAGCTCCAAAAAGCCCTCGGGCGCATCCGCGGCGGAAAATGCAAACGCCGTGTACCCGTCACCAACCTCGATCAGAGGCAGATAGGTAAAGCGCAGCACCGATTCCACATCGGGATGAGCGGCCACCTGCTCGGCGGTCCTCTCATCGGCATACACGGCCACCGTATCGGCTACCACGGAGTGAAATAAGCCGTTTAACTGCGCCTCCAGCACCTGCACACACACCGCGACCGTCAGCAACAGTGAGAGAAGCACGGTCGTCAGTCGGCCCACATGCCGCAGCACCGTGCAGCCCAGCAAGCGCTTGACCGTCAGCATCCAGGTGCCACTCACATAGCGACGGCGATCGACCCCGCCTCGCAGGATCCGCGCCAATCCGTAAAAAAACAGAGGAAGCGTCACAAACAAAAGCCAGATCATGGCTACCAGCAGCGCAATGGCGGGCAGGAAGCGCAGATCGATCGGCGCGCAGACCGCACAGATCCATGCGATTCCGGACACACACAGAGGCAAAATCCACTCGCGTCGGCGCGGTTGGGAAAGATCGGCACCCTCCACCTCGCGCAGCTGCTCGGCAAGCGGCAGCGTCCGTCTCCTCCACAGGTGCAGCAGTGTACAGCCCTCGATCAAAAGGATGGCCCAAAAGATCCCGAAGCATACCGCAAAGGGCTGTGGCAGCAAGGGAAAATCCGGCCAGTCGTATATCCCGCTCAAATACCGAAGCATCGGGATCGACAGCAGAACGCCAAAGCAGGCGCCCAAAGCGGCGTAAAGCCCGCTTTCCAATACCAAGAAAAGCCCCAAATGCCGTGCAGAAGCGCCGCACGCGCAAAACAATGCGGTATCCACGCGCCGCTGCTCTTGCAAATGCTGCAGGGATTGAAGAAGGATCAGCGCGGTAAGAAGCAAAATCAACAGGCTCGGCAACCATAGCACCAAGCTTTGCGTCAGCACTAAAAAACGGTACTGCGCCGGCTTTGCAGTCATTTCCACGGTCTTGTCCGCAAAGCGTTCATCGCCCTCCAACCGCGCCTTGACCGCTTCGCCTTGCGCAGGATCAGACAGGCGCACCATCAGGGTAGTGTACGGAACAAAGGCGTCCCCCAGCGCCGCAATGGCAGGAACGCGGGAGGCCAGCGTTTGACGGATGCAGGCGATATCAATCAGCACCGCGCTTTTCGTCAAAAGGCCTTCCTCCCCGGCAATGGCGCGTACGGTAAAGGGAAATTCCTCCCCCAGCACGCGAAGCGTGAAGGAATCCCCCAATGAAAGCCCCTGCTCACGCGCCGCCGCCTCGGAGAGAATGGCAGAGGTGGCACGCGTTTCCTCTGTAAAAACGCCGTATTCCAAATAGGGAAATTGATAAAAGGCGTCCGCAGCCTCCAAGCAGACTGCCGATACGCTCAAAAAGGTCTCGGTCTCGCCGCTCTCCAAAAAGCCGCTCAAGCGAAATTCGCCGATCACGGATCCGTCTTTTCCAACCAACTCCTCCGCATCCTCGCAAAAGAGCATACGAACGTCACTGTCGGCGCGCATGGAGATCAACAGGTCTCCCAGCTGCTCCTGCTCGCCTGCCACCTCACCCGCATGGCGCGTAAAGGCCACGGACAGCTGTACGGAGGTCACCGCCACGGCCACCGAGCAAATGACCGTGCACAAAATGAACAAGGGCTGCAGGGGGAATCGGCAAATGAGACCGAACAGATGCTTGCAAAACAGCTTCATCGCTCACTCACCCGACCGTCGGACAGCTCCAGAATGCGCGTGCCGTATCGCGCCGCGCGTTCGCTATGGGTTACCTGGATCACCGTAACACCGTTTTCCCGATTGAGCATCCGCAAAAGCTCCATAACCTCGGCAGTGGAATGGCTGTCCAGGCTTCCCGTTGGCTCATCCAGCATCAGCACGGAGGGAGTATGGATCATCGCGCGCGCAATGGCCACCCGCTGCCGCTCGCCTCCGGACATGTTCTGCGGCATCGACGAAAGCAGGTGGGAAATGCCCAAGCGGGCAGAAAGCTCCTGCATCCGTTCTCTGCCCTCCCGCAGATCCCCTCGGTCAAGATAGAGCGGAAGCAGAATATTATCGGCGCCGTTTAAGGTGGGAATCAGATTCAGGCTTTGGTACACAAAGCCAAGGGACGTGCGCCGCAGCTTGGCAAGCCCCGCGTCTCCCAAAGCTGAGATCTCAACGCCGTCCAGAAGCACCTGCCCGCGATCGGGGGGCAGATTTCCGGCAAGAATATTCAAAAACGTGCTCTTTCCGCTGCCGCTTTCTCCCATGATCGAGAGAAACTCACCGTCGGCCACCGTGAGACTGACGTCACACAAAATTGGTTGCCGATCATATTGCTTATACAAGGATACCGCTTTCAGCATACGTATCTCTCCTTTTTCAGTTTGCATGTGTTCGGGCAAAGGTCAAGCCCGGCAGATACGCGCGCAGATAGCGCACGAGAGCAACCTGCAGCTGCTCGATCTTATCCTTTTGATACGAACCGGTGCAGGCCTGCAGAGCCTGCAACAGCTCCTCGATCGATCCCGATGGCGTGCTTGCGAGAAAGTCCTCATATGCATCCTGATATCCCTCGACAATCAGCACGGAAGCAACCGCTTCTCCCTCTTGCGCGTACCGCGCAAGCGCGGCATCCACCATGCGAAGTCCCTCCTCATTTTCGGCAAGGATCGATATCAGCGCCGACGTTCGGGCAGACGTGTGGTTGGAGCAGAGCGCATCCAGGTAGACCGCGTCCAGGCTTTGCGTAAGTCCCCGATACAGGGAAAGGCACGCGGGCATCACTCTTGCCATGCGGGAAAGGGTGCCGTCCTCTTGCATGGCCGCCAGCATGCGGCCAAACAGATCGGTGCCCTCCTTCGGCGGCAACCATGCTCCAATCAGCTCCGCCGCAGCCTCCCATTGCCGCTCGGTTATGGTGAGACCGTCAAAATATTCTCCCTGCTTTTGAAGCAACCAAACGGCTTCGGCGTCCGACACCGCAAACAAGCGATCGCCGCCGTCCGTCAGCGCGCCTCCCATCCAGGAGCCAAAGAAAACCGCCATAGAGGTCACTTGGGCAAAGGTCTCGGCGCCAAGCTCCTCTCGCAGGACCGTAAGCTGCTCCTGCAACGTGGCAATCTCCTCCGGTTTCTGCGCAGGCTTTTCGAGCTCTGCCTCTATAGCAAGGACGGCAGTATGATAGAGCACTGCCCCCAGCTTCTGCGAGGACACCGCAGAGAGCCCGCTCTGATAGAATTGCAAAAACAGCGACGTTTGGGAGCCCTCCCAGGTCTCGGTCTCCGCCGCCGTACACACCGTATCCGCCGCGCGGAGGATCCCCTCCCATTCGCTCTCGTAAAGCGGGAGCTCTTCCAGGGTGGGGAGCAGATCGGCAGCGATCCGCTCACTGAGCGCCGCCTCTTGCGCGGGGTCCGGCGCCTCCATCTTCAGCAGCCGCCGCGTCCGACGGAACAGAGACAGGCATTGCGCAAGGATCTTTTGCTCAAACGCGGAGCTGTACGTCACGGGGAGATCTTCCATCTCCAGGCGTTGCGTGTTTTCCTCCTCACTCGGCTCGGTTTGGGTGCAGGAAGCTTGCGAAAAAAGCGTTGACAGCGCCAGAAAAATAAGGAACATACGAATCCGTCCCGATCGGTGTTGCATTTCGCGCACCTCCTTTTTAAACAGAACACCGCAAGGCAGCAAGAGCATCCGCTCTTGTTTCCTTGCGGTGAAACACCTCGGATTTCAAACTATACATTATTATAGCAGAAACTCCGATAAAAATCAATAGAAAATCGCGTTTTCGAAGGGTTTCCCGTTCAAATTTCCAGATTTGCCGCCGCAACAACCGCAACGCCGGTATCGGCCACGTTTTCGATCACCACGTCTCCAATCGTTACCGGAACCTGGGCCACCGCGCGGTTGATCGCCTCCATACAGGCAACCATCTTCTCCTTCGGGATCGCGGTCGCGGTCTTTACGGCCACCACCTCTCCCGTTGACGTGCGAACCGTAGAGGTAACCGTGCGCATGGGATGCGTGCATTCGTCCTCGGCGTACTTCTGTCCGCGCGGACAGGTGTGTCCCGTGACGCTCTTCACGTCCTTTCCCTCCAGCTCCACGCGCAACGCGCATCCCTTCGGGCAAACGATACAGGTCAATTCTCGGATCATCTCACTCCACCTCCAATGCAAACAACAGCTCGGATACGCCCTCCAGAAGCGACGCCTTGAGCGTCAGGCTTTCCATTTCTCCGGGCGCCATCTTCACTTTTTTTCTCGAAAGCACCACCGCATCGCCGTTTTTCACCTTGACGGTGGCGTTGCGATAGACGTCCGCCACGCGGAAAAATACGGTAACGTCCCCCTTCTGCGTGATGCGTTGCGGAACGGTATAGCGGATCTTACCGTCGGTACGGAGCGTGACGTTGATACGCTCTCCCGTCTCGCCCTTGATATAAGCCGCCGCGCTCTTACCTGCGATCTCGGCCTCCTCGGAAACGTAGTCTACCAGATCGTGCACGTGCAAGACGTTTCCGCAGGCGTAAATCCCTTCCACATCGGTGCAACGCCCCTGGTCTACCGAGGCGCCGCCCGTGATGCGATCCAGGGAGACCGATGCCGTTTTGGAAAGCTCGTTTTCGGGAATCAGTCCCACCGAAAGCAGCAGCGTGTCGCAGGGAATATACTCGCGGGTCTCGGGGATCGGACGGCGGTTTTCGTCAACCTTTGCGATGGTAACGCCCTCGAGCCGCTCCTTTCCGTGAATGTCCACCACCGTGTGGCTCAGACGAAGCGGAATTCCGAAATCGTTGAGACATTGCTCAATGTTTCTTGCCAGACCTCCCGAGTACGGCATCAGCTCGCACACGGCGTGTACCTTGGCACCCTCCAGCGTCATGCGGCGTGCCATGATCAGTCCGATATCACCCGAGCCCAGAATCACCACGTTCTTTCCCGGCAGATAGCCCTTGAGATTGACGTATTTTTGTGCAGTACCCGCACTGTAAATACCGGCGGGACGGCTGCCCGCGATGTTCAGCGCTCCCTTGGCGCGCTCGCGGCATCCCATGGCCAGGATCACGGCCTTGGCTTGGATCTGAAAAATGCCTTCCTCGCTGTTGGTAGCGGTAACGACCTTATCCGGCGTGATGTCCAGCACCATCGTGCCCAGTTTATACGGGATCCCCAGCTCGCGTACGCGCGCCTCGTAACGCCACGCGTATTCGGGGCCGGTCAACTCCTCGCCAAAGCGATGCAAACCGAAGCCGTTGTGGATGCATTGCTGCAAAATACCGCCCAGATGCGTGTCACGCTCCAAGATCAGAAGGTTCCGGATGCCGCTCTCATAGGCCGCGATCGCCGCGCTCATGCCGGCAGGGCCACCGCCGATGATGACCAGATCGATGTGCTTCATCTCAGTTTCCCTCCTTTGTTTTGGATACGTTGATCAGCGACCCGCCGCCGAATTTGGTGATCGATTCGTAGGGCACCTGCATCTCGCGCGCCAGGAGCTCCACAATGTAGGGCGAGCAAAATCCGCCCTGGCAGCGCCCCATTTGCGCACGGGTGCGACGCTTGACGCCATCCAGATCGCGAGGCTTGGGGTTCTGACGGATCGCCGCCAGGATCTCTCCCTCGGTCACGGTCTCGCAACGGCAGATCACACGTCCGTATGCGGGATCCCTCCGGATGATCGCGTTCTTTTCTTCTATGCTCGCCTCCCGGAAGGCGTGCGCGGCGGGACGGGTGGGCTGATAGGATTCGTTCGGCTCAAGCCGTACTCCGGCATTTTGAAGTAGCTCCACCACGTATTCGCCAATGGCAGGGGCGGAGGAAAGGCCGGGTGACTCGATACCGGCAACGTTCACAAAACGGGCTTTGGGCATATTGATCACAAAATCCCCCGTGCTTCCCACAGCGCGCAGACCGCAGAAGGAGGTGATCGATTTGCCAAACATCATGCCATCCACGTTTTCCAGCGCCTCACGCATGATCAGCGCAAAGCCCTCGGCGGTGGTGGATTTGTCCTCCTTATCCTCGATATCCACCGAGGTGGGACCTACCAGAAGGTTGCCGTCTACGGTAGGGGTAACCAGAATTCCCTTTCCCATTTTGCTCGGGGTACGGAAGATCGTGCAGGACACCATCTTGCCGCATTCCTTGTCCAGCAGAATATACTCGCCGCGGCGCGGATGTAC
>JAFVOP010000026.1 GCA_017505745.1 Clostridia bacterium | reverse complement strand
TAAATATGGCATAATGTAAGCGGGAGCCCGCAAAGCTTCCTTTATTTTTTTCTCAGGAAGGATACAAAAATGAAACGGATCTTTTCATTTCTGCTCGCGCTTTGTACGGTGCTGTCGGCGCTCTGCTTTCCAACCGTGGCCGAAGCCGCCACGTTGCTTGGCGACGGCACGGAGAAAAGCCCCTATCTGATCACATGCGCGGCCGATTTTGCAACGGCAAAGACCCTGATCGAATCGCTGGCAACTCCCGGCTACAAGATGGAGGACGGCAGCGTTACCACCACGGTCGGGGATTACTTTTTTGCGGCAAACACCTACTTTCGCCTTCAGCCCGAGCAGGGAACCTCCATTACCGTTCCCGCAAGCACCGACGCCTTGCTCCTGGACCGCAAGGTGACGGTTGGAGAGGGGATCATGGCCTTTTCGTGGACCAAGGCGCGGTTTGCCGGGGTGTTGGACGGAAACGGCGTTACCGTTCGGATGGAGGGGGTTACCGAGGATTTTCCTGCCGATACTCCTCTTGGATTGCTCTTTGACTATCTGGGCGGCGGCACGTGCTATGATGAAAACGGCGAGGCAACGGTGTATACGGCTGTGGTCAAAAATTTGACGGTGGACGTGGGAACCGTAAATAACGATATTACCAAGGCCGGGCAGTTTGGCGTAATTGCGGGGTCTGTAACCGGAGAGACGGAGCTGACCAACGTGGCCGTGCGTGCACAGATCACCAACACGGACACCGGAAGTGCCAACCACAACGTGGGCGGCCTGATCGGAAAACACAGTGGTGGAGCCTTAAAGCTGGAGGATTGCTCCTTTGAGGGGCAGATCACAACCACCGGCACAAATGCTACCGTGGGCGGTCTGATCGGTACCTCCTCCGCATCGCAGAGCCTTACCTTTACCGGCGATTGCTTGGTGGATGCAACCCTGCAAGGTATTGGGGCAGCAGGCGGCTTTTTGGGAACTTCCTCCGGTAAGCACACCATTACTCTGGAACAGAATGCAACGGTGCGCGGCTCCGTTACCGCAACCGCCGATGCCGGCGGATTCATCGGCGCTTCGGATCAGCCCGTCACCCTTTTGGTATCCTCTGCCGCAAACTACGCCGCCATTTCCGCAACCGCCGGCGGCAACGCGGGCGGTATCGTTGGAAATCTGTCCCATATCGGCAGCGCAGAGGGTCCGGCTTTGACGCTGACCGTGCAAAGCTGCTACAACGGCGGTGTGATCTCCGGCGGAACCAACAACGGCTCACTCATCGGGAACGTTGCATCCGAGGCGGCGGTCCTCTCGGTCAGCGGCGTGATCCTTACGGCTTCTACCGATCTGGAAGTGGTTGCGGCAAGCGCAACGGCCGTAACGCCTACCAACGTGGTCAAGCTTGCTGCCGACGACTTTCAGGTGCTCGAGGGCGCGCGCATCCGTTTGAGCCGGGATGACGAAACGCAGAACGGTCTCCGTTTTGACATTGCCGCAAAGGATGCGGTGGATAAGCTCGTTGCAGGTGGCTTTTCCGACTTGAAGATGGGCTCGCTCATGGCCAAGGCCGAAAACGTGACCGGTGCATTCACCGCAGAGGCGCTGGATGCTGCGGAACAGAAGTACTCCAAGGTAGACGCAGCCTATACCGAGACCTTCCTGAATGCTGACGGAACCTACGCCGCTGCCTTGAGGAATTTTGCTCCCGAGCAGTATTCCACCAAGTATGCGTGCGTGGGTTACATCACGGTCACCTTGGGAACCGCTGCCGTAACCGTTTACACCGCTTACGGTCCCAACAATACGAGAAGCATGGAAGAGGTTGCACAAGGTGTTTTGGGTGACCCGAACCCGGGCTTTGATTATTCGGCTTACCGGACGGTTCTGGAAGCATTTGCGGCAGGCGCTCCCGCCGCGCAGGAATGAAAGGAGTTGGATCTTATGAAAAAGAACTATGTTTCCCCTGAAGCACGGTGCATTCTCATGGCACAGGAGGATATCCTTACTGCTTCTCCTTACGTGGATGACCTGAACGACGGAAACGTCCACGATGCAAGCAACACGTAATGGGGTTGCATCCCCTTTTTGTGAGGATCGGCGTAGAACCTCTTCACCGCCAAGGGCGGTCCCCCCTCCCTTTAGCAGGTGAGGCATCCTCAAACAGCGGTTGCCCACCGAAAAGATCTCCGCCGCACAAAATCTTGATTCTCCCTTGGGTCATTCTGAGGGCAGTCTCCGCGCAATAAAAGCCGAAAAATTGAAAAAACATGCATAAACCGCCGGCGGAAATTGCAAAAAAATACAGAGTTTTTTATAAAAATGCAGACCTCTTTGAAAAAATTTGAAAAATCACTTGACAGATTCCTTCAAAGAGAATATAATATGGATATCTTTACTTTAGTAAGATAAAGAAGTACTTTTATTTCCGGAGGAACTATTATGAACAGAGTTTATAACTTTTCGGCAGGACCGTCCATGCTTCCGCTTCCCGTACTTGAAAAGGCTGCAGCTGAATTGGTCTGCTACGGAGAATCGGGAATGTCCGTCATGGAGATGTCGCACCGATCTCCGGACTACGAAGCCATCATCAACGATGCCGAGGCAATGCTTCGCAAGCTGATGAATATTCCCGATAACTACAAGGTCCTCTTCTTGCAGGGCGGAGCCTCCACGCAGTTTGCGGCGGTTCCCATGAACCTCATCAAGCGGACCGGCAAGGCCGACTACGCCGTTTCGGGCCAGTTCTCGGGCAAAGCGTTTAAGGAAGCGCAAAAGCTTGGCTACGACGTGAAATGCATTGCCACCACCAAGGACGATAACTTTGATCACGTCCCCGTGATCACCCGTGACATGATCCGTCCCGATGCGGCCTACCTGCACATCTGCTTCAACAATACCATCTACGGCACCAAGTATCCCTACATTCCCGATACCGGCGATATTCCGCTGGTTGCCGACCTCTCCTCCTGCATCATTTCCGAACCCGTGGACGTCTCCAAGTTTGGCGTGATCTACGCAGGCGCGCAGAAGAACATGGCTCCCGCCGGACTGACGCTGGTGATCGTGCGCGAGGATCTGCTCGACTATGCCGAGGCAGATATGCCCACGATGCTGGAATGGAAGACCATGGCGGAAAACGGCTCGATGTACAACACGCCTCCCTGCTATACCATCTATATGGCAAAGCTGGTGTACGAGTGGATCCTCTCCCTCGGCGGTCTGGACGTGATGAAGGAAATGAACGTTAAGAAGGCAAAGCTGCTTTACGATTATCTCGATTCCCAGAGCTACTATCTCGCTCCCGTGAAGCCCGAAAGCCGCTCGATGATGAACGTGACCTTTGTAACGGGTGACGCAGACCTGGATAAGAAGTTTGCTTCCGAGGCCGGCAAGGCAGGGCTCAAGAACCTCAAGGGCCACCGCTCGGTGGGCGGCATGCGAGCTTCTATCTACAACGCGATGCCCTACGAGGGTGTGGAAGCACTGGTTGCTTTCATGAAGGACTTCGCAGAGAAGAACCCGAAGGCGTAATGTTCGCACAAAATTCTGTGGAAATGTTTTGATCAAACGGTTTCAATAACCCCTCATCAAAACTATCTTGTGGAGCACTTTGGGTCGTGGGCCCCAAAGTGCTAGCGGGAGCTATTGCAGATATAAAGCGCATAGTAGTAAGTATTTTTGTAATAAAAATGTGCGGAAAGTTTTGAAATGGGGTAAAACGTGCAAGCACGTTGGGGAAAACTTTTCCAAAAGTTTTCCCCACAAAAATATTACGCTAAAAAAGCTTATGCTCGAAAAGTTTCCCCACAAAACAAAAATTCACGAACGAAACGAGGATAGAATCATGAATATTCAGTTACTCAATAAAATTGCGAAGGTCGGGCTCAACGAGCTGGGCGACCGATACAACGTAGGCGAGGACGTTCAAAATCCCGACGGCATCATGGTGCGTTCCGCAGCGATGCACGACATGGAGTTTGGCTCCGAGCTCAAAGCCATCGCACGTGCAGGTGCGGGCGTGAACAACATTCCGATCGACCGCTGCAGCGAGGCCGGCGTAGTGGTCTTCAACACCCCCGGCGCTAACGCAAACGGAGTCAAGGAGCTGGCCATTTGCGCGCTGCTTTTGGCAGCCCGTGACGTGGTTGGAGGAATCGAGTGGGCAAAAACGCTCACCGAGGACGTGGCAAAGCAGGTGGAAAAGGGCAAATCCAAGTTTGCAGGCACCGAGCTCCAGGGAAAAACGCTGGGCGTGATCAGTCTGGGCGCCATTGGCGGTCTGATCGCAAACGTGGCGATCCATCTGGGCATGAAGGTCATCGGCTGCGATCCCTTCCTGTCGGTAGAGGCGGCGTGGAACCTCAACCACCGCGTTACCCGTGCCGCAACCTACGACGAAATTTTTGAGCAGGCCGACTATATCACCCTGCACGTTCCCGCAACCAAGGATACCAAGAACATGGTCTGCACCGAAAACATCGCCAAGATGAAGGACGGCGTAAAGATCATCAATCTCGCGCGCGCCGACCTCGTGTCCGCCGCCGACCTTAAGGTGGCGATGGAAGCGGGCAAGGTTTCGGCATACGTCACCGACTTCCCCACCGAGGAAGTCCTTGCCATCCCCGGCGTGGTTGCCATTCCTCACCTGGGCGCCTCCACCGAGGAGTCCGAGGACAACTGCGCGGTTATGGCCGCCCGTGAGCTGGACGATTACCTGACCAACGGCAACATCAAAAACAGCGTCAACTACCCCAACGTGGAAATGCCGCACTCCGGCGCGGCCCGTATCTGCGTGCTCCACGCAAACGTGCCTGCCGTGATCACCGGTATCACCACCGCGCTCTCCAACGAGGGCTTGAACATCGAAAACATGACCAACAAGTCCAAAGGAGAAAACGCCTATACCATGGTCGACCTCTCCTCGGTTCCCTCCGAGCATGCGGTTGCTACCATCTCCGCCGTAGACGGCGTTCGTAAGGTACGGGTTATTTGATAACGAATTTTATATTTTTGCGGGGGAGTGGAAACTTCTTAAAAGAAGTTTCCCCTCCCCCGCGCCCCCTCCTTTTCAAGAACTTTGCACACTTTTTTTATTGCAAAATTGGCTACTTTCGCGGGTAACAGATAAGCAATTGCTCCAAAAGATACTTTTTACATGGAGATTTTATATTTTTACGCGAACGGTGCTTTTGGAAAGAAGTTTTCCAACGTGCTTGCACGTTTTCCTTCGCACCCCCTTCCTTTCAAGAACTTTACGCACTTTTTTGCGAAATCACTCGCTTTTGTGCACGTTTCATTGTTTTCCGCAAAAAGAAGCACAGGTTTTACCCGTGCTTCTTTTTCTTTTTATCGACGAAAATCACAATTCCTGCATTTTCCGGATTGTATATTGGATATCATTGATCAACGTGTTTTTCTCCCCAAAAAAGAAGTAGTCAAACGTAATCACTCCATCCAGTTTATTCTCCAAAGATGGATAAAAGCCAACGTCCGAGCATAAAAGGAAGGCTTCCATTAGGAGGGCAAGTCCTTTTTTATCAAACGTAAGCTCCGGCGCAGAAAGCTCAATGGACAGGGTTTTCAGAGATTTGGAAAGCAACAGTTTTATTTTTGCATTCTGAATAATTGCAATTCTGGAAACCAATGCAATCAGTTCGGTAATATCCTGCTGCCGTTTCTGCGATTGTTTTTTCAAAAAGGAATTGGTGTGTATGATCTCTTTTATCTCTTCATCCACTTCCAAAGCGATATCCAAACGCTCCGTATCGGTTTTACAGGAATACTCCTCCATAAAGATGATTTTTACATCCGCATTTTCAAAATCAAAAATAGGAATTTCCACCGTATGTTCCTCCAAAAAATAAAAAAGTGCGCACAACCAAAGTCATACGCACTGAAAAACGCAAACCCCGATTGTCGCTCAACAAAACTAAATAGAATCAGGGTATTTCTATCCATAACTACCTAGTGGAGCTTGCGCTTTTACCAAATTCCAAAAGTAGTTATGGCAAAAAAAGGGTATTGTATTCCCCATGAGAGAAAATACCACAAAATTCTATTATTTAGTTTTGTTGAGCACATTTATTGTACCACATTTTTCAAACCGTGTCAAGCAGGATTTCAAATACAGTAAAATAAAAAAGTTAGTAGATCCTTCGACTACTCCGCTATTACAGATAAAATCATACAGTCCCATAAAACCGTGCGCGGAGCTTCACGCTCAGGATGACGCCATGGGATCCTGTTCGCTCTGTCCGTAGGAGTAAAGCCGCGAGCAGTGTAGAGCGTTTGTGATAGAAAATAAAATCCCCCGTAAAATGGGGGGATTTCAGTTTCGGGCATAGCCCTATCCACTATCGGCTCCGCACAAAAAGAGGGGCAACCCGTAGGGCAATGTCATTCAGTGAACAAAAACGAAGCCTCCCACTTTGGGGGAGGTGGCACGCGACAGCGTGACGGAGAGGGCTTTGGAAATGAAATCCCCTCTCAGTCGCCCTACGGCGCCAGCTCTCCCAAAGGGAGAGCCTTTCATGATTTCTTCACTGAATGACATTGACCCGTAGGGGCCCCCACAAATACATATTTCAAACCATCTGTCACCGTTCTTCTCGGAAATAGGAGAGACCGAGGGAAGCGGGCGGCTGATCCTCGCGCTTTTTACGGACGCTGGAAATGATCAGCACGATGATGGTTACCACATAGGGCAGCATCTTAAAGAGGTAGGTGGCGTACAGGGGGGTTTTCCAGCCGAAGAGCTGGGGGAGATAGGAGTTGGCCACGTAGAGGAGGCCGAAAAGGACCGAACCGAGGATGCTCAGGTGCGGACGCCAGAGCGCGAAGATCACCAGCGCGATCGAGAGCCATCCGAGCGCCTCGATGTCCTTGTAGGCACCGGCGGTTCCGGCGTAGCTGATGGCATAGTAAAGTCCGCCCATGGCGGCAATGCCGCTGCCAATGCAGGTGGCAACGTATTTGTAGCCCGTGACGTTGATGCCCATGGCATCGGCGGTTGCGGGGTTTTCACCCACGGCCCGCAGATGCAGACCCACGCGCGTGTACTTGAGGATCCAGGAGCAGATCAGCGCGATCAGGATCGCCAAAAAGAGCATCACGCCGCAGTATTGCAGCTTTTCGTCGTTGGCAAAGGGATAGCGGAAATAGGCCGTTGCATCCAAAAAGGTGGATTTTTTTACCACTTCTACCATCTCGCCGGTGGATGCTTCGTTGTCGAGCAGCCCCTTGGTCAGGTTGTACATACCGTATTTGCTCAGACCGGCACCGAAAATGGTCATGGCCAAACCGGTTACGTTCTGATTGGCGTGCAAAGAGACCGTGAGGAAGCTGTAGAGCAGGCCCATGAGGACACCGCCCGCAAAGCTGGCAAGAATGGAAAGCGTGACAAGCCAAACGGGGGGCACGGAGCCGATCAGCTGCTCTGCGGTAAAGCAGCCGCACAAGCCGCCCACGCACATGATGCCGGGCACACCGAGGTTGAGGTGCCCCACCTTTTCGGTGAGGATCTCACCCGTGGAGCCGTAAAGGAAGGTCATTCCGAGCGGAATTGCGGAAAGCAGATAGGTCAGAAACAGATTCATTTTGCAGCTCCTCCTTTCGTTTTCGGTGCGGTGCGGAACTTGATTTTATAGTTGATGAAGAATTCACAACCGATGATAAAGAACAGGATGATACCGATGACGATGCTGGGAATGGCGCTGTTGACGTTAAAGGCGGTAGAGATCTGCTCGCCGCCCAGATCCAAGAAGGAGATCAGGGCCGCCGTTCCGATCATGATCAGCGGATTGAATTTGGCAAGCCAGGAGACCATGATGGCGGTAAAGCCAAGGCCGCCGATGGTTTGCGCGGTGACCGAGTGGTCAAAGGCCGAAACCTGCAAAAATCCCATCAGTCCGCAAATGGCGCCGGACAGGATCAGCGTACGCAGAGTGACCTTGCCCACGTGGATCCCTATGTAGCGCGCGGTATTTTCGCTCTCGCCCACCACGGCGATCTCGTAGCCGTGCTTGGTGCGGTAGAGGTAGAGATACATCAGAGCAGTCAGAACCAGCACGATCAGGATCACAAGCAGATGCTGATTGTACACCTGCGGCAGGTGTCCGTGTGCCATTTCCTTCATGGAGTCCTTGCCGGGATAGAACCATTTGGTGATCGAGAAGATCACGAGGTTGGTGGCGATGTAGTTCATCATCAGGGTAAAGAGCGACTCGTTGGTGCCCCACAGCGCCTTGAAGATGGCGGGGAGAAGGGCCCAGACCGCGCCTGCCAGGATCGAGGCGCACAGCGAGAGGAGAAGCAGGATTCCGTTTGGCAGCTTTCCTCCCAGGAAGAACATGCAATAGACCGATGCCAGAGCACCTACCAGAGCCTGTCCGTCGGCGCCCAGGTTCCAGAATCGCATCCGGAAGGCGGGAGTCAGGGCAAGCGCCAGGCAGAGCAGCATGGCCGTGTCGCGTCCAAAGATCCACAGGCGGCGCTCGGTTCCGAAGGAGCCCTCAAACAGCTGCGTGAGAAATTTTCCGGGAGTGGCCTTGGGTCCGATCAGAACGTAGGCCAGAAGTGTGCAAAGGAGCAGGGCAAACAGCACCGCAACCACGCGGATGAGGAGCGATTGCCAAAGCGGAATGCGGTCGCGCTTGGCCACGTGAAAGAGCGGCTCGCGCGCTTTTTTCTCAACGTTATGCATGTTTCTCAACCTCCTCTTTGGTTTCGGTATCCGGGGCTTGACCGTGTGCCGTCATCAGCACGCCGATCTCCTCCTTTGTGGTATGTCTTCCGTCCACCACGCCGGTTACGCGTCCTCCGCAAACCACCAGGATGCGGTCGCACAGCTCTACCAGAACGTCCAGGTCCTCACCCACGAAGATCACGGCAACACCGCTCTCTTTTTGCTCGGTGAGAAGGTTGTAGATGGTGTAGGAGGAGTTGATATCCAGACCGCGAACGGGGTAAGCGGCCATCAGCACGGTGGGAGACGCCGAGATCTCACGGCCAACCAGCACCTTTTGCACGTTACCGCCCGACAAACGGCGAACGGGGGTGTGCGAGTTGGGGGTGGCAACCTCCAGATCGTGAATGATCTTTTCGGCCAGGTCGCGCGGCTTTTTGCGGTCGACGAAAAGCGAGTGCCCGCGGCGGTAGCTGCGGAGCATCATATTATCGACCAGGTCCATGTTTCCTACCAGACCCATGCCGAGACGGTCCTCGGGCACAAAGGAAAGGCGCACGCCAAGCTCACGGATCTGCAAGGGCGTCTTTTCGCGCAGATTGATGACCTCGTCCTCCTTAAAGAAGACCTCTCCCGCCTCAACCTGTGCGCGGATCGTCTTCTTGGAGAGGGCTTTTCCGTTTCCGTCCTTGCCGGTAAAGTCCCTACCGTCGGCATAGCGAAGCATGCCTTCGTTTGCCAATTCCATCACGCGCTCAAAGGTCTTGTGATAGAAGGTGATCGGCTTGTCCTTTTTGGGATTATAATAGGTAATTCCGCCCTCCTGCAGATGATGCAGGCCGGCAATTGCCTCCAGCAGCTCCTTCTGGCCGCTTCCCGCAATGCCCGCAATACCCAGGATCTCGCCCGATCTTGCGGTAAAGGATACGTCGTCCAGCACCTTGATACCCTCGGCGTTGGTCATGGAGAGTCCTCGGATCTCCAGGCGGTCCCGGATGTTTTTGGGCTCGGGACGGGCGATGTTCAGCTCCACCTTTTTACCCACCATCATTTCGGTCAGCTCCTCGGCGGAGGTGGTTGCCGTTTCCACAGTGGCAATGTGCTCGCCCTTGCGGAGCACGGCCACGCGGTCGGAAACCGAGAGCACCTCGTGTAATTTATGCGTGATGATCAGGATCGATTTGCCGTCGTCGCGCATGCGGCGCAGAACGGCAAACAGCTTTTCGGTCTCCTGGGGGGTGAGCACGGCGGTGGGCTCGTCCAGAATCAGGATATCGGCGCCGCGATAGAGCACCTTGATGATCTCCACCGTCTGCTTTTCCGATACCGACATCTCGTAGATCTTCTTTTGAGGATCGAGATGGAAGCCGTAGCGGTCGGCAAGCTCCTGCACGCGTCGGCCGATCTCCTTTTTGCGATACGCGCCCTCTCCCTTGATCCCCAGCACCACGTTCTCGGCAGCGGTAAAGAGATCAACCAGCTTGAAGTGCTGGTGGATCATCCCGATCTTATGACGGAAGGCGTCCTTGGGGGAGCGGATCACCACCTCGTGGCCATCCACCAGGATCTGTCCGGCATCGGGGAAGTAAATGCCGGCGATCATATTCATCAAAGTGGTCTTTCCGCATCCGTTTTCTCCGAGAACGGCCAGGATCTCGCCCTTGTATACGGTCAGATCCACGTCTCGGTTGGCGGCAAGCTCACCAAAATATTTGGAGACCTTTTTCATCTCCAGGGCAACTGCTTTTTGCACGTTTCTTTTCCTCCCTTGTTGGTTTGGAACAAAAGCCAAGCAAGCGGTCCCTCGCCCGTGAGACGGGCCGTTTGCCTGACCTTTGTTCCGGCTATAAAAGCAAGACAAGGCGGAGCCGAGGCCCCGCCCGTCTGTTTCGGGTTTATTAGCCGAAGTTGGTGTTTACGAGAGTAATACCGTCAACGGTGAGATCAAAGTAAGGAGCGGAGCGATACTCAGACTCATGGAAGTAGCCGTCCTTGATCGCCTCGGTGTCCTTCTCATACTTGGGATCGGTGTCAACGTCTGCCAGGTAAGAGGAGAGCTTTTCGCCTTCTACGGTAAAGGTATCGGTGTCAAATACCTTGAGCTCGCCGGAAACCAGCTTTGCCTTTACTGCGTCCAGCGTTGCCTGGGTGCCCTCTGCGGCAGCCTTGGTGTTCACCTCGCTCAGAACAACCGAGCCGGTCTTGATGGTACCGGTCCAGTCGGTGGCGATGGTCTCACCGTTCATCACGGCGTTGCAGATGTACTCAAAGTAAGGAGTCCAGTCGATCTTGGAGGAAACGATGAAGGTGTCGGGGCAGGAGCCTACGGTGCTGCCGTTGTAGGAAACGTTGGGAACGTCGCGGTCCTCGCAAGCGGAGGGAGCGCCCATCGAGTCAGCGTGCTGGCTGATCAGAACGCATCCGGAGTCCATCAGAGCGATGGCGGCGTTCTTTTCCTCGTTTTCGTCATACCAGCTACCGGTGAACTGTACGTCCATGGTCACGCTGGGGCAAACCGACTTTGCGCCAAGATAGAAGGAGGTGTAGCCGGAGATCACCTCTGCAAAGGTGAACGCGCCAACGTAGCCCATCTTAGCCTGCTCGGCGGTGATGGTCTCGTTCTCGATCATCTCGTTGAGCTTGAGGCCTGCGGCAACGCCTGCCAGGTATCTGCCCTCGTAGATCGAAGCAAATGCATTGTGGAAGTTGGGGAGCTTCTCGGTGTGAGCCATGGTTCCGGTTGCGTGGCAGAATTCAACGTCCGGGAATTCCTTTGCAGCCTTGAGCAGGAAGGTCTCGTGGCCGAAGGAGTCTGCGAAGATGACGTCGCAGCCGGCATCCACGAGGTCTGCAGCTGCTTCATAGCAAGCGTCGGACTCGGGAATGTCTCTCTTCATCACGATCTGATCCTCGGTCAGACCCAGGTTGGTAGCAGCGCGCTGAACAGCCTCGATGAAGTTTTTGTCGTACGTCGAAGTTTCGTCGTGAAGCAGGATCACGCCAAACTTGAATACGCCGTCGTCGCCCGAGCAGGATACCATGGATGCGCCAAGGGTTGCAACCATGAGCAGTGCAAGGGTCAGAGAGAGAAGTTTCTTGAACATGTTCATGTTCCTCCTAAAAATGTTTTTATTATTTAAGGGAGTCGGTGCGGCTCCGATAAATCAAAAAATCGGAAAACGGCTTGTCCGTTTGGATCAGCAGAACTTGATGCCCTTTTCGGGATCCATGGAGACCACGCGCGCCAGGGATTCCACGCGAACTCCCTTGGAGCGGAGCGATTTTCCGCCCTCCTGGTAGGCTTTTTCGATCACGATGCCGGCGCCAACCACCGTGGCTCCCGACTGGTTGCAGAGATCGATCAGCGCGTTGAGCGCGCTTCCGTTGGCCAGAAAATCGTCGATGATCAGCACGCGGTCGCTCTCTCCGAGGTATTTTTTGGAGACCACCACGTCGTGATCGGTGTTATGCGTGTAGGAATGTACCTTGGAGGTCCACAGCTTGCTTGAGAGGTTCAGCGTGCGCGATTTTTTCGCGAACACAACGGGGCAATGAAAAAATTGCGCTGTAAGACATGCGATTCCGATCCCACTGGCTTCAATGGTCAAAATCTTGTTTACACCGCAATCCGCGTAGAGCCGATAAAACTCCTGTCCCAGTTGACATAAAAAATCCACGTCCATCTGATGGTTCAAAAAGCTGTCCACCTTCAAAACGTTTCCCTCATACACCTTGCCCTCTTTACAGATCTTTTCTTCCAAAAGACGCATGAAACAGTCCTCCTATGCCATAAAGGAATGAGTATATAAAACGATATGTAGATAAATACCGATCGCCTTAATTATATAATAATTTTGTCGAAAAATCAATTGGTAAACATTCACAAAACCGAGCAATTGCTCCCGCGTTTTTGTAATATTTTAACGAAACGCGTCCAAATGCGGGAGGGTACGCCCCGAGGGCGTACCGCCTCACTCCCCGTCGCGGATACGGATCCACTCGTTGGCGCAGGGCAAGGAAGCGATCCAATCGCAAAGCACGTGCCATTCGGCCAGCTTGTGCGTGCGGCGGGCGTAGTAGATATTGATGAGATTTTCGTAATTGAGGGTGACCGTGCGCATCTGATTATAGGAGGAGGGCAGCAGCTGGATCATATTGTGCCAGGGCTGGCGATTCTCCTTTTGCGCCACGAATTTCTGACGCTCGGCCTCCAGATACGCGATCAGGGAATCGAGCGCTGCGATCCCGTCCCCGTCGAGGCGGTCGTGCGAAAAATCGTCGCGTTCAAAGGCTTTGGCGTGGATCTTGTGCATCGTGGAGGTTGAGTTTGCCACGGTGCCCACCTTATAAGTATCAAATTCCTTCCACCAGTAGAGCGGAGCGGTGATATCAACCGAAACAAAGATCTGGCGCAAAAATTTGCGGTGATCCGAGCCGGCGATCGCGAGACGGTGCCCGAAATCAAGGTCGGCGGGGCCCAACACGAATTTTCCGCTTTCGTCATAATAGCTGTCCGATTTGGCCCAGCTGTTCATGGGATTTCTTGCGCCGCGAATGGCGTTGTCGAGGTTCATCACCGAGGTTCTTTCCACTTTCAGCATCATTTATCTCCTTCCGTCATGGACGCCAGAATGCGTCCCAATTCATCGGCCGTATGCGCAAAACGGGTGGCTCCCCGCGCGCGCAGGACCTCCTCCGAGCGGTATCCCCAGGTCACGCCCACGTGCCGCATACCGGCATTTTGCGCGGTCAGCACGTCCACGTCGCTGTCTCCGATCATCACGCAATCCGCGGGGCTTACGCCAAGGCGCTCGCACACCCGATCCACCAAAAACCGATCGGGCTTGGTCGGCTTTCCGCGAATCACGCCCTGCACGGCGTCCACCGTGCCGACGGGGAGGGTCCGGCGGGTCAGGTTTTCCACCAGATCGTGGTCCTTGTTGGAGAGGATCGCGATTTTGAGTCCCTGCTGATGCAAGGCGGAGATCAGCTCGGGAATGCCCGGGTAGGCCTCCTTGGTGTCCAGGTGATTGGCCCGATAGTCACCCAGATAGACCGAGAACACACGGTCCACCTCCGCTTCGTTGTTGCGGAGCTCCTCGGGCATGGTGTTGCGGATCAGCGACCGCGCCCCGTTGTTGATGGCTTGTACCACCTGCTCGTGCGTGAGCGAGGGGAATCCGAAGCGGTTCATGGTAATATTCAAGGCCGTGCGGATCACGGGAATGGTATCGGCAACCGTGCCGTCGTAATCAAAAATCGCCGCGCGTAACATAGCTCTCTCCTTTTCTTTTCCACTCCTCACCAGTATACCACACCCCTTGCCAAAAGTCAACCTTTTTTGTCGGAGAGGACATTTTTTGTGAAAGGATTTTCTCCTCGCAAAAAGGGAATGCAACTCCATTACGTGTTGCTTGCATCGTGGACGTTCCCGTCGTTCAGGTCATCCACGTAAGGAGAAGCAGTAAGGATATCCTCCTGTGCCATGAAAATGCACAGTGCTTCGGGGGAAACATAGTTCTTTTTCATAAGATCCAACTCCTTTCATTCCTGCGCGGCGGGAGCGCCTGCCGCAAATGCTTCCAGAACCGTCCGGTAAGCCGAATAATCAAAGCCCGGGCTCGGGTCACCCAAAACACCTTGTGCAACTTCTTCCACGCTTCTCGTATTGTTGGAATCGTAAGCGGTGTAAACGGTTACGGCAGCGGTTCCCAAGGTGACCGTGATGTAACCCACGCACGCATACTTGGTGGAATACTGCTCGGGAGCAAAGTTCCTCAAGGCAGCGGCGTAGGTTCCGTCAGCATTCAGGAAGGTCTCCGTATAGGCTGCGTCTACCTTGGAGTACTTCTGTTCCGTAGCATCCAGCGCCTCTGCGGTGAATTCCCCGGTCACGTTTTCGGCCTTGGCCATGAGCGAGCCCATCTTCAAGCCGGTAAAGCCTGCGGCGGTGAGCTTATCCACTGCATCCTTTGCGGCAATGTCAAAACGGAGACCGTTCTGCGTTTCGTCATCCCGGCTCAAACGGATGCGCGCGCCCTCGAGCACCTGAAAGTCGTCGGCAGTAAGCTTGACCACATTGGTAGGCGTTACGGCCGTTGCGCTTGCCGCAACGGCTTCCAGATCGGTAGAAGCCGTAAGGATCACGCCGCTGACCGAGAGGACCGCCGCCTCGGATGCAACGTTCCCGATGACCGAGCCGTTGTTGGTTCCGCCGGAGATCACACCGCCGTTGTAGCAGTCTTGCACGGTCAGCGTCAAAGCCGGATCCTCTGCGCTGCCGATATGGGACAGATTTCCAACGATACCGCCCGCGTTGCCACCGGCAGTTGCGGAAACGGCGGCGTAGTTTGCGGCAGAGGATACCAAAAGGGTGATGGGCTGATCCGAAGCGCCGATGAATCCGCCGGCATCGACGGTTGCGGTAACGGAGCCGCGCACCGTTGCATTTTTCTCAACAGTGATCACGTGCTTACCGGAGGACGATCCCAAAAATCCGCCTGCCGCCGCAATCCCCTGCAGATCTGCATGCACCGAGCAGCTGCCGGTAAAGGTAAGGCTCTGCGATGCGGAGGAGGTGCCGATCAGACCGCCCACGGTAGCATTTGTTCCGGTGGTTGTGATCTGCCCCTCAAAGGAGCAATCCTCCAGCTTTAAGTCTCCACCACTGTGTTTTCCGATCAGGCCGCCCACGTTGTGGTTGGCACTTCCGGTATCCGTGTTGGTGATCTGTGCACGCACGGCCACGTTGGTCAGCTCCGTCTCTCCGGTTACAGACCCCGCAATTACGCCAAACTGCCCGGCCTTGGTAATATCGTTATTTACGGTTCCCAC
>JAFVOP010000025.1 GCA_017505745.1 Clostridia bacterium | reverse complement strand
CGAGGAAGGCGTCGGCTCTCTTGGTGTTGTTGGTGGCAAGAGAGAGCCAAGCGAGATGCTCGGGACGCTCGATGAGGTAGGGATCTTCTTTGGTTCCGCTTCCGTTGGTGGGAGCGGCATAGTCGTTCATACCCTGCCAGGTCTCGCCCTCGAGATCGTTGTCCTCAAAGGTTTCTTCGATTCCGCCGTTCCCATCGGTCAGATTGAAATCGATCATGACGGGCTTGTGGTCGGAGGAGGTCAGAATGGTTTCGGGCTCGAGATAACGGTAGACGACCGTATCGATCTTGCCTTCGGGATCGAAGGCAAGGGCGTGGTCGATACCGCCGCCGGAGGTGCCGTCAAGGGTTGCGGTATGTGCCACGAACGCCTTCAGGTCCTCGTTCCAGATGGGATAGCCTTGCGTGGAGTTGTTGAGCGCGGTGTTCGAGGTCTTAGTCTTCATATCGTAGAAGCCGGCGTCCAGGAGCATTTCGTACGCACCGTAGAGATAGGGGATCTTTCTTCCGTCGTGGAAGGTAAAGAGGTCTTCGTTGGTGAAGGAGATCGAGCCGCCCTTTGCGGTGTAGGTGGCTTCCGGATAGCTCGTTTTGGAGTTGTAGTCACCGCCGACAATGACGGGGGCATCGTAGAGCGAGATGTGATCGTCCATGTAATTCAGCAACTTTTCAACCTGCTCCCAACGGAGAGGATTTCCGAGCGGCCCTACCTGCGGGTCGCAGCCGCCGTTGGACTCGAAGTGTGTGTTGCAGACGGTGTAGATCCTGCCGGTCGCCTTGTCGCGGAAGGTTGCAAACGCGGCGGTTCTGACAAGGTCGTCGGTGTTGTTGTAATATTTGCCGGCAAATTCACCGGTGTTGCGCAGCACGGGTTCCCCAATGCCGTCACCGTCAGTATCGACCTTCACGGAAGTGCCGTAATGGACGTAAATTGCCGAGCCTTCGATATATTCGGTGGTTGCGCTGTTGTAGAAGATCGGGTTGTCGATGAGTCCAACCTTGCCCGTGATATAGTTGGCAGACTGAACCTCGACGTAGCCGTTTTTCGCCATTGCGCCGATGAAGCCGCTGGCTCTCCAGCCCTCGCGGAACTCGTTCAGACCGATGACGTCGGGGAGGTAGTTCATGACCAGCGCAAGCTGATATTCATAATTGGTCACCGATTGGGTAAACTGCTTGACGTTCTCGCGGAACCATGCGTTCTGGAAGATGACACGGGTTTCCGCCTGCTTTTCGTTCAGCATTTCGCGGTCGTAGACGCCCTCGGTGTTGCAGGAGGCGCTGAGCTTGATCGAACCCGAAACGAAGAGTTGCTTGGTCAGGCGGTTGGAAGCGGCAATGAAGCCGAACATGTCGCCCGCGGTGACAATGAGGCGGTTGCCCTGCACCTCGGTTTTGTAAGCTCCCTCTGCCATGGAGGCATCCTCCGCGATGACGATCTCATACGCGTTGGGATCTTCACTCTGTTCGTTGGCAAGAGGCAGAATGACGCCGCGCTTGCCCAAAATGAGATATTGCAGGGAAACGGCGGGGAAAACGGTTGCGTTCACCGAGTCGTCGGGATAAACGATGGAGTAGCTGTCGGTGTTGTCGCTCTCACTCTCGGCAGCCACGATGTTGTGACCGGCAAACGAGCCGTCCGCGTTGTAGCGAATCTCCCAGCTCTTGCCGTAAAGCGTATCCGCACCCTGCGTCTTGACAGAGAAGGGCGTGACGGTGTAGGTGACCGCGCCGAAGGCGTCAAGGTCGATGGTCTGCGTCAGTGCCATCACCTTGTCGGCACCCAGAGAGGCGGCGGTGTAGTTCACACCCTTGCCGTCTGCCTTCTTGCCGCTGAGCGAATCGTGATAGTTGTCTGCGACGAGCTTGAAGTATGCCACCTGATTGTCACCGTAGGAAGCGGTCACTTCAACGCCTGCTTCGTAATATTCACTCGCATCGATGCCAGCGAGGAAACGGAGAGAGTAGTTTCCGGAGGTCTTGTCAAGCGTTTCCTGTACGCCGACGTACTTGGGAGCATCCTTATATGCCAAAACCGTATTGGCGATTGCGATGATTTCCAGGTAAGCCGTTTTTGCGGTCAGTTCATCGGCAGTGATGCCGTATGCACAGGTCTCAAAGCACTTTGCGATGTTTTCTCCCCATGCACGGCCGATCTGCATGTCATTCAGAGCTGCACCAAGCAGACCTGCGTATGCGGAGGTGTTGAGTTCGTTGCCCTGTTGGTTGAAATTACAAGCGTAGGTGGTCGCGCCCTCGCCGGGAATATCCTCGATGAGATTTGCGGCAACCGAGAAGCAATGCTCCATGGTGCGCGTACCCTGACCGGCGACGTCCTTGCTGTTTCCGATCATGGCGCCCGCCATCGCCAGGAAGTTACCGCTCTCGGTGTTTCCGTTGTCGATGAATTTTGCGGTGAAGAGGGTCTGCAGGTTGTAGCAATCTATGTAGGCGATGCTCACCTGAGACGCCTGACCGTCATGTCCCATGATACCGCCCAGTGCGATGCGGTTCGAGGCGGAGCCCTCGGGTTGCAGAGAAACAACCTCGGTCTTTGCATTTGCGCCGTTGACACAGGAGGAGATCAAAACGGTGCTGTTTGAGATCGCGTAGGGCTTGCCCATGATGCCGCCTGCCGCTGCCCAGCGCGTCGTGGCATAGAGCGTGGTGGTTCCTTCATTGAGACAGTAGGAAACGGTGACATTGTAGCCGTATCCGACGATACCGCCGGCTGCCATGTCGGAGCCAACCTTCGCGGCGTTGACGCAGTTCTTGACGTTGGCGCCGTTCTCAGCCATGCCAAGAACACCGCCCGCTGCAACCAGACCGTAAGCCTCGCAGTCCGCGTCGACGGTACAGCCCGAGATCTGCGCGTTTCCGTTGGTCGTGCCGACGATGACACCCGCGATCAGCGTGTCATAGGCCTGAATG
>JAFVOP010000024.1 GCA_017505745.1 Clostridia bacterium | reverse complement strand
TTTTATTGCGAAATTGGCTACTTTCGTGCGCGGTGGATAAACAATAGCTCCCGCTAGCGTTTTGGTACCACCACCCAAAACGCTCCACAAGATAGTTTTAATATAAGCAACTATCTGTTTTTACGCTAATGAAGCTTTAATAAAAAAGTTTTCCAACGTGCTTGCACGTTTTTCCTCGCGCCCCCATCCTTTCAAAAACTTTTCAAGCATTTTTGCTTGCCAAATCAGGAGCGGAAGCAATGGTGGAACGGAAGACCGCGAAAATTTATGATTTCGCCAACAAAAATGATTGAAAGGTTTTTTTGGAGAGGTGTGCGGAGAGAGGACTTTTTTCCCCAAAGCACTGTTCACGTAAAAACATAAAATTTCCATGTAAAAACTATCTTGTGGACCATTTTGGGAAGCGGACCCAAAATGGTAGCGGGAGATATTGTATATAGGAAGCGCATAGCAGTCACCAATTTTATAACAGAAATTTTTTTAAAGTTCTTGAAAGGGGTCCGGGGGAAACTTCTTTCAAGAAGTTTTCCCCGAAAAAATTACGCTAACGGAGCTTTTGCTCAAAAAGTCCTCTCCCCGCGAAAAAATAAAAAAGGAGTTATCTATGCCTGAATTGCTGTCCCCGGCGGGGAATTTTGAAAAATTGAAAGCGGCGGTGCTGTACGGAGCCGACGCAGTCTACTGCGCGGGGCAGATGTTCGGCATGCGCGCGGCGGCAGACAATTTCACGGTGGAGGAGCAGTATGAAGCCGTGCGGTATGTTCATGCGCGCGGGAAGAAGCTCTATCTGACCGTCAACACCATGCCGCACGTGCAGGAATACCCCCTGCTTCGCAAATTTCTGACGGATATTCGCGATGCGGGGATCGACGCCATGATCGTTGCCGATCTCGGCGTGTTTGCCACGGTGCGTGAGATCATCCCCGAAATGGAGATCCACATGTCCACACAGACCAGCATCGTCAGTCCCGCCGCGGCCAAGGCCTGGGCGGCGATGGGAGCGAAGCGGCTGGTGCTGGCGCGCGAATTGACCATGGAGGAGATCCGCGCCATCCGCGCCGAGCTTCCGCACGAGATCGAGCTGGAAGCCTTTATTCATGGTTCGATGTGCGTCTCATACAGCGGACGCTGTCTGCTTGCCAACGCCTTCAACGGGCGCGACGGCAACCGCGGCACCTGCTCGCAGCCCTGCCGTTGGAATTACGCGCTGGTGGAGGAAAAACGCCCCGACATGCTCTTTCCCATTGAGCAGCAGGAGGGGGTTGGCACCTTTATCCTGTCATCCAAGGACATGTGCATGATCGAGCACATCCCCGAACTGATGGAGTGCGGCATCGCGTCCTTCAAGATCGAGGGGCGCATGAAGAGCGCGTATTACACTGCCGTTGCGACCAACGCTTACCGCATGGCGATTGACGCTTACGAAAAGGACCCCGAGGGATATCGGTTTGACCCTGCGTGGCTCGAGGAGCTGGAAAGCGTATCGCATCGCGAATACGGCACGGGATTTTATTTTGACGACCCCATGGAGAATCCGCAGCTGATGAGCGCGTGCGGATATCTGCGTGAGAAAGCATATTTTTCCACCGCTACCGAATACGTTGAAGAAGAGGCCGAAGCCCTTCGCCGTGCGGGCGTGGCGATGGAGACCGAAGAGGGAAGGGTCTACCGCTTTATCCAGCGCAACAAGGTTTCGGCAGGCGAGGGTGCGGAGATGATCTCACCCGGAAAGATCGGCCGCGGGTTTGCGGTGAGCGAGCTCTATTCTCCCGAGGGAGAGAGTCTTGCGGCCACGCCGCATCCTTCCATGATCTATTGGTGCCGCGTGCCGTTTGACGTCCGTGAGGGCGACATCATGCGCGCTGCATCGGGAAAAGGCCTCGAGATCCGTGCCAAGGATCGTTTAAAGACTTAACAGAAAGAAATCGGAACGGAAAGTCCCGAAAAGGAGAAAACTGATGATGGTCATGGAATGGTTAAAGGCCGTCCTGTACGGCATCGTGGAGGGCATCACCGAGTGGTTGCCGATCAGCTCCACGGGGCACTTGATCCTGTTTCAGGATTGGTTCCCCTTTGCGTTTACATCCGACGCCGTCCTTCTGGACGAGTTTTCCGAGATGTTTCAGGTGGTGATCCAGCTGGGCGCGATTTTAGCGGTGGTGGTCCTGTTTTGGGGCAAGCTCTGGCCGTTTGGCGCAAAGCAGACCTCTGCGGAACGGAAAAACACCTGGTCGCTTTGGCTCAAGGTGGTCATTGCCAGCGTGCCTGCGGCACTTGTAGGCATCGTAGGGGATAAGATTCTCGAGAAGCTGAGCGGCAAGGATATTGACGGTTGGCTGTACAATTCGATCGTGGTTGCAGCGGCGTTGATCGTTTACGGCGCAGCATTCCTCTTTATTGAGCATTTTCACCGCGGACACATGGCGCGCGTGGAAACTGTGGAGGATATTTCTTACCGCCATGCCTTTCTGATCGGTTGCTTCCAAACGCTTTCGATCGTGCCCGGCACCTCGCGCTCGGGATCGACGATCCTCGGTTCCATGATTCTGGGACTGTCGCGTACGGCAGGCGCGGAGTTTTCCTTCTTTATGGCAATTCCCGCCATGGTAGGTGCGAGCGGCATCAAGATGCTCGGCTTTTTCCAATATCTTGCTGAAAGCGGCGCCACGGTGCCCACCGACGGCTGGATCGCGCTGGCGATCGGGTGCCTCATTTCCTTTCTTGTTTCGTTGGTTGCCATTCGGTTTTTGGTGGATTTTGTCAAGAAACACAGCTTTGCCCCGTTTGGCATCTACCGCATCGTGCTTGGCGCGGCCGTGCTGATCGCATGGCTGGCGCAGCGCTGATATGGCGGAGCGTTTATACATCCCTTATCCCGTGATCGTGGAGGGGAGATACGACAAATTACGCCTCGAATCGGTCATCGAGGCGCAGATCCTTACCACCGACGGCTTTGGAATATTTAACAAGGCCGAAAAAGCGCAGCTGTTCCGCAAGCTGGCCGAGCGGACACCGATCGTGGTTTTGACCGACAGCGACGGCGCGGGCAAGCTGATCCGCTCACACCTGACCTCAATGATCCCCCCCGACCGTCTGATCCACCTTTACGTACCGCGCGTTGCCGGGAAGGAAAAGCGCAAGCACACACTGTCTGCCGAAGGGGTGCTTGGCGTGGAGGGCATGGAGCGAGACCTGCTTTGGCGGCTCTTTTTACCTTACGCCAACGCCGACGCCGCAGCAACGCGTGCGAAGGAAAATCGGCTTTCCAAAACCGACTTTTACCTCGACGGGCTTACGGGAGGGGAGGGAAGCGCCGCGCGGCGCGACGCGTTTGCCGTCCGTTTGGGTCTGCCTGCCGGCATGACCCCAAATGCGCTTCTTGCCGCTGTCCGTGTCCTGTGTACCTATGAGGAATACTGCGCGTTGGTTGGTAGAGAAGGCTGACCGTTTGTTTTTGGTGGCTTTCGCTTCTCGGCAAAGGCGCCTCTTGTACAGAACACCTTTTATTTGTAAAAAACAGAACCCAAATTGTCCAATTTTGTTGACTTTCGTGTTTTCCTGTGGTAAAATGTAAAAGATGAGAAAATGCGGCTGACGACTGCGTTTTCAATGTCAAAAAAAATTTTTGGAGGACGTTTCTCATGGCAAAGAATCTGGTCTATGACATCCACGACAAGCCGAAGTTTGGCAATTTGCTGATCTTCGCGATCCAACAGCTGCTCGCTATTATGGCAGCAACCATTGCCGTTCCCGCAATCGTCGGAAACGGAATGACTGCATCGGCGGCGCTCTTTGGTGCCGGCGTCGGTACCCTTGTTTATCAGCTTTTCACCAAATTCCGCAGTCCCGTGTTCCTCGGATCTTCCTTCGCATTTATCGGATCCATGTCCGCCGCCTTCGCAGGTGCGGCAAGCGCTTCTCTCGGCTACCTTGGTATTATCCTTGGAGCTGTTTTCGCCGGATTGATCTATGTTGCAATTGCACTGATTGTAAAATTTGCGGGTGTAAATTGGATCAACAAGCTTATGCCTCCCGCAGTAATCGGTCCCACGGTTGCCCTCATCGGATTATCCCTGGCCGGTGCCGCAGTGAAAGACATGTTCTCTTACGGCCCGACGAAAAACTTTGGACTTTCTGCCTACTACATCATGAACAAAGGCGCCTGGGCTTCCCTGATCTGCGCGCTCGTTACCTTCGCTACGGTAATCCTTTGCTCGGTTTACGGTAAGAAAATGGCAAAGCTGATTCCGTTTATTATCGGTATTCTTGCGGGATATGCCGTGGCATTGATCTTCACCGGTATCGGTTATGCCGCAAACGTGGATGCGATCAAGGTGATCGATTTTGCCCCCTTCAAGGCTCTGGTTGCAGACGGTGTTAGACTTCAGACCTTCCTCGCCCTGCCCAAATTCTCGTTTGTAGAGGCGTTAAAGGGTGTTAAGGACTTCTCCCCCTCCTACCTTGCAACCGTTGCCGCTGCTTATATTCCGGTCGCGTTCGTTGTATTTGCCGAGCACGTTGCCGACCACAAAAACCTTTCCAGCATCATCGAAAAGGATCTGTTGGAGGAGCCCGGATTGCACCGCACGTTGCTTGGTGACGGTGTTGGATCGATCGCGGGTGCTTTCTTTGGCGGTTGTCCCAACACCACCTACGGAGAGTCGGTGGGTTGTGTAGCCATTACCCGTAACGCATCGGTGGTTACGATTACCACCACGGCTATCATGGCGATGGTGATTGCATTCCTTGCTCCATTTGTTGCGTTCCTCGATTCGATTCCCGGATGTGTGATGGGTGGCGTTTGCGTTACTCTGTACGGCTTCATTGCGGTTTCGGGTCTGAAGATGATCCAAAAGGTGGATCTGGAGGACCATGCAAACCTCTTTACCGTGTCGGCCATTCTCATTCCCGGTATCGGCGGTATGGCAATGGCGATCGGTGAGGTATACATTACCTGTATCGCTTGCGCACTCATTCTCGGCATCGTTACCAACGTGTTTTTGAATGCGTTCAAGAAAAAGAATTCCTGAAAGGGCGTAAAACATGAAAAACTACGATAACGTTGTTATTTTTGATCATCCGCTGATCCGTCACAAGATCGCGATCCTGCGTGATGAAAACACCAGCATGAAGGAGTTCCGCGAGCTGGTGGAGGAGATCACCACGCTGATGACCTACGAATGCCTCAAGGAGGGGGTTCCCACCGAGGAAAAAACGGTCAAGACCCCCTTGGAGACCTGCACACAGCAGGTGGTAAAGGACAATGCAATTGCCATTGTGCCGATCCTGCGCGCGGGACTTGGCATGGTGAACGGCATTCACGTGCTCTTTCCCTCGGCCAGAGTGGGACACGTGGGCATGTACCGCGACGAGGAAACGCTCCAGCCGCAATCCTATTACTGCAAGCTGCCCGACGGGATTGAGGACAAGCTGGTGCTGGTGGTAGACCCAATGCTGGCAACCGGCGGAAGCGCTTGCGACGCCATCCGTCTGCTGAAGGACCGCGGATGCACGCGCATCAAGTTTATGGCGATCATTGGCGCGCCCGAGGGCGTATCCCGTGTGGCAGAGGAGCATCCCGACGTCAATATTTACGTCTCCACGCTCGACCGTTGCCTCAACGAAAACGGCTATATTCTCCCCGGACTCGGAGATGCGGGTGACCGCCTCTTCGGAACGAAGTAAATCAAATTACAAGTTTAAATCTCCTCTCACTCGGCGTTCGTCGAGAGGGAGGAGATTCTTTTATCTTTTCTCAAAATCGGTATTTTTATTTAGAACTTAGAAATTATCATTCAACGACGGATAAGGATTGACAAAGCCGCAAAAAGATGGTATAATGAAATGTTCAAGGAAGCAAACGAAGGGAGGGCAAGGAATGGAACAGGATGCGAAAAAACGGCGGGAGGAAGAATTGGATCGCTTTTGGGATATCGATGCGTTGATCCCAAAGCGCCGCATGCCGCAGCCGGTAAGAGATACCGAGGCAACCGAGATCGTATTGGAGCCACCCAAGCAAGAAGCAGAACGTATATCCACCGGATCTCCGTTGCGCGCGCCGCATACCGAAGCAATCGATCGGGATGCCCCAAAACGGCATTTCATTCCGCCTCACACCGAGCACGAGGAGCTGCAGCGCCCCAAGCCGTTGTGCGAATATACCCCCGACAACGCCTTGATCCGTCGGGTACGGATCTACCCTTGGAAGAGCAATTACCGCTATTATGAGGGATTTTTGCACGATGCCGAAAAGCTTTGGTCTGTCCGGGGCGCCGAGTGCCCCCGTGTGCCGTTCTTCTCCTATGTGCCGCAATATGCGCAAATGAACCGTGACCAACTTGAGTGGTATCTTTGGTGGCGAAACGGCGTGCGCCACGGACAGTTTGCCGATACCGATTACAGCTATCTGTTGCTGTATATTTATGAGTTGATCAATCTTTCCCGCAAAACGGATCCCGCCGATACCCAACGCGCGCTTTGCGAACTCTGGCTGGCCTATCGGAATACCTTTCACCAGCTGGACGGCTATCTGCCCGATTGGATCTGCGATCATAGTCTGATCCACCGCCTTCCGCCTCCCGCTTCCTGTACGGGAGAGCATCTCTCCGCGATAATGGCGCATTGTTCTCTCAAGGAGTTTTACGTTCCGTCGGGCGGTGAGGACGGATACGTGCGCGCACTCCTGGCGTTTTGCTCCAATTATCATTATCGAAAGAGCAAATTCTGCGTCGGGGAGCATACGGCGCTCTTTGACCGCGTGATCATGGGGGCAGTCAAAGAGGTGAGCGCTAAAATGAGTGTAGACGGAAAACTCTTTGCGGCGGCAAAGATGGACGATAGCCGCCTCTTGCGGGATGCCTATTCGGGCGCACTCTGTGCCTATCCGATCAAGCGACGGATCGAGGTGGAATTTTGCTCGTTCTCGCGCTCCCATGATCTTCGTTTCTTTATCACCGACGTGGTCAAATACGCCGAAAACCGCATCCGCGCCCACCTTGGTGTGCGCTCCCGACTTACGGTCTACGCACTTTCCGCCGAGGTCCGACATCTTCTCGACGATTACCTGGATCGCGTTCTGCCACGGCGAAGCACCGCGGCAAAGAAGGTGGAAGAAGAGCCTGCAGAATATGAGAAGCTGTACGATTTGCCAAAGCGCGAGCTTTCACTTTCCAACGCTGCCGAGATCGAGCGTGTATCGTGGGATACCACCGAGCGACTGGTAGAGGCCTTTACGGAAACAGAGATTGAAACAGATCTGCCTGCAGACCGTCCGCCGTTAACCGAGGAGATTGCGCCCATAAAGCGTATTCCGGAGTCGCCGGCCCGTGATGAGGAGAGGTCCCTCGAACCCGAGGATCCCTCCCATGCATTTGCAATATATTTGCCGTTTTTACGCGCGGTAAGCAAGTTGGACGGAGTAGGACAACGGAACGCCGCGCGGGAGCTGGGACTTCCCGCAGAGGTGGTGGCAGACGGGATCAATGCCCTTGCCGCCGACCTTTTGGGCGATATTTTGCTGGAGGAGAGTGACAGCGGCTTTGCCGTAATTGAGGACTACCGCGAGGATTTGAACGCGCTTTTGGAGTGAGCGGCTCACAAAGCCTTTGTGTAAGAGCCGTTGTTTCTCCCAAGCGCACGAAAGCGAGTAATTTAGGAATCAAACATGCATGAAACGATTTGAAAGGGTGTGGGAAACCTGTTACAAAAGCTTTCCCACAAAAAGCAAAGAAAGGATACAGACATGGAACAAACCGAACAGTATACGATCCCGAGGGTGCCGAAACGAATTCTGACGTCGCTTTTGGCGTCGGTTTCGGCTGGCGTGGTACCGCGTGCGGGCGCGCCGTATATCGCCATTGGACGCAAGGACGAGATCGCGGCATTGCTTTCCGATCTGGAGGCCGTGAACGAGGGCGGCGGATCGATGCGCTTTCTGATCGGTCGCTACGGAAGCGGAAAGAGCTTTTTGATGCAGCTGATCCGCGGATATGCTTTGGAGCGGGATTTTCTCACTGCCGATGCCGATCTTTCCCCCGAGCGCCGCTTGTACGGCACGGGAGGAAGCGGTGTAGCCACCTACCGTGAGCTGATGAAGAACCTGGCGTCCAAGGCGTCTCCCGACGGGGGCGCTTTGCCGCGCATCCTTGCGCGTTGGATCTCGGACTTACAGGCTTCCTTAGTGAAGGCGGGCTTTTCTCCTGAGGACGTCGGCTTTTCGCCGGCTTTACACCAAAAGGTGTTGGAGGCCCTTCGCGAGATGGAATTTTTGGTGGGCGGCTTTGATTTTGCGCGCGTGGTTACTGCGTATTACCGGGCGTATACCAAGGGCGACGACGACCGCAGAAGCGCGTGCCTGCGCTGGCTTCGCGGCGAGTACGCCACCAAAACCGAGGCCAAACACGATCTCGGCTTTTCGGTCTCGGTGATCATTGACGACGATAACTGGTACGATTTTTTAAAGCTTTGGGCGTCGCTGGCGCGCATGATGGGATACCGCGGACTTGTGGTGTTTATCGACGAATGCGTGAATTTGTATAAGATCTCGCACCGCGTCAGCCGTGAAAACAACTACGAAAAGATCCTTTCCATGTTCAACGATACGCTCCAAGGACGCGCACCGGGGCTGGCCTTGATCCTGGGCGGAACTCCGCAATTTTTGGAGGACACGCGGCGCGGACTGTTCAGCTATGAGGCGCTTCGCAGTCGCCTGTGCGACAGTCGCTTTGCTTTGGAAGGGTTCAAGAACCTGATCGGCCCCGTGATTCGGTTACGCAAGCTTTCCGACGATGAGCTGTTCGCGCTCATCAGCCGTGTGACCAAGCTTTACGCGCAGCAGTACGGGCAGGACCCCCGCATCACGTCCGAGCAGATGGTGCAGTTTTTGCAGATCTGCCTGCATCGCGCGGGCGCGGACAGTATGATCACCCCGCGGGAAATGCTCCGAGATTATATGACTGTGCTCAATATCCTGATGCAAAACCCCAACGCTACCTTTGAAGAGGTGGTGGGAAGTGCCGTCACGTTGCAAACGGCGTACGGCGAGGAAGGGGCGCAGAGCGCACCCCAATCGGCCGAGCCCGCCCGCCAACCGAGCGCTTTTAGCGTTGACGATATTGAGTTTTAAAGGGAGAAACCATGAATTACGTAATGCTTGTGATGGCGGTATTCGCCGTGATCGGCGCACTCGACCGCATCCTTGGCAATCGCCTGGGGCTTGGCAAGGAGTTTGAGCGTGGACTTTCCATGTTCGGCTCTCTGGCGCTTTCGATGATCGGTATGATCGTTCTGGCCCCCGTGATCGCCGATCTGCTCCGTCCCGCGCTGACGGCCATGGCAAAGGTGCTTCCGATCGATCCTTCCATCGTACCGGCCTCTCTGTTTGCCATCGATATGGGTGGCGCTCCCTTGTGCGAGGAGCTGGCAACCAACTCTGACGTCGGTCTCTTTCACGGCCTGGTGGTGGCCTCAATGATGGGGTGCACCGTTTCGTTTACCGTTCCGTTTGCTTTGGGGACGGTGAAAAAAGAGCAACACCATGCTCTCTTGGTAGGGCTCCTTTGCGGCATCGTCACGGTTCCCGTTGGATGCCTCGTGGCAGGACTCTTCACGTCCATCCCTCTGGGGGTGTTGCTATTGAACCTTTGCCCGTTGGCGCTCTTTTCCGCATTGATCGCATTGGGGCTTTGGAAGGCACCGAACGCCTGCGTGAAGATCTTTTCGGTAGTGGGGCTCCTGCTCAAAATTCTCATCACGGCGGGGCTTGCCATTGGTATCGTGAGCTTTCTCACGGGATATGAGATCTTGCCGGGAGCGGAGAGCTTTGCAAATGCTGCCGAGATCGTTCTCAACGCCACCGTGGTGCTCACGGGCGCGTTTCCGCTGATCAAGATCCTTTCGTGGCTTCTCAAGCGACCGCTCGGCGCTCTGGGACGTAAGATCGGTGTCAACGATTCTTCCATGATGGGCTTTCTTTCCAGCCTGGCCGCCAGTATGACCACCTTTGATCAGATGCAGTATATGGATCCAAAGGGAACCGTGCTCAACGCGGCGTTTGCCGTTTCGGCGGCGTTTGCATTGACCGACCACCTCGCCTATACTCTCGCGTGGCGCGCCGATTACTTGCCCATCGTCCTTGTCGGCAAGCTGGTTGCGGGTGTGCTGGCGGTTTTGGTGGCGTGTTTGGTGTATCGGCGGTTGTATGGACATGATTTGGAAGAACAAAATAATATTCGCGAAAAAAACAAATGATTATATAAACAAACTACATATTCTTTGAAAAGAGGTACTTAGACATGAAGAAAAATGATGATGCGCAACAAGAGAATGGCAAGTTCTCCAACATCTTGAAAAAAGCCTCCGATCTTGGTGCAAAGACCGTAGACCTTGGAAAAAAAGCAGCAGATGGGATACAAAGCGGCGCAAAGGCATTGTCTGAAAAAGCAAAAAATGATAGCTATTTGAGAAGATTGAAAAAATTTAACCCCCTTTTTCCAAAGGATTACAAAAGCAAGGATTTCAAAATTCCAAATATGATCGTGATTGTGGATGATGCCGTAAGACGGGGGATCGATGTTTGTGAAGGCGCAATTGGATGGCTTGGCACAGATAAAGAGATGGAGGTTTTCTATCTCTACGATGAATGGATCAAAAAGAGTGGAATTCAATTTGTTCCAGCACCGAAGTGTGGCGAGATTTATTGTGTTGATACATATGATCGCGGTCGCTTTATTCGCGCGGATTGTATTTTCTCGAAAGCACATGAAGAAAAGTTAGCTGAATTAGCACATATCGCATATTCTTTGGGAGCCAAGAGTTGTTCCGTAGAGATTGCAGAATCAGATTCTGAGGCTCTTATGCAAAGTCAGCAGGGTTCAAGTTCTTCTAAGTTTGGTGGGAAATCTGTTTCTGAAAAAGTCGAGAAAACGATTCAAAAGGGAAATGCTTCCAAAAGGAGCGGCCGTACCGTTTCTACCTTTTCGGGAGATCGTGAACCGAAAATTCCCGAGTTGAAGTGGTTTGCGAATGACGATAACATCAAGCGCCTGATTGAAATGAGGTGCTCTGATCCAACGTCTATCCAATCACATACTTTAATGTTGGAAGGCGCATTTTCTGCAACTATGTCAGAGAAGGCAGCATATGCAATCGACGCTGCAATTTCAAGAATCGGATTCAAGGGGAACTATGCAATGGCAAGAAAAGCAACGAAAGAACATAGTAGCAAGTTGATTTTTGAGGTAGAATTTTAAACACAGATCAGATAACTTTTGGTAAAGTTTTTGAAAGGGTGTGGGAAAACTTTTT
>JAFVOP010000023.1 GCA_017505745.1 Clostridia bacterium | reverse complement strand
TCCACGGCCTCGGTGTCTGCCTTGATGGCCTCGGTGTCATTGCCCTTCAGGGTCTCTTTCAGCTTTTCAATAGCGGTCTTTACGTCCTGTGCGTCGGCGGGATCGGCCTTGTCACCAAGCTCGGTCAGGGTCTTTTCGCTCTGGAAGATGATCGACTCAGCGCGGTTCTTTACGTCAACCGCTTCTCTTGCCTTCTTGTCTTCCTCTGCAAACTTCTCCGCATCCTTCACGGCACGGTCGATGTCCTCCTGGCTCATATTGGTGGAGGAGGTGATGGTAATGTGCTGCTCCTTGCCGGTGCCCTTATCCTTTGCCGTTACGTTTACGATGCCGTTGGCGTCAATGTCAAAGGTAACCTCGATCTGCGGAATACCTCTGGGAGCGGGCGTAATGCCATCCAGAATGAAGCGTCCGAGCGTGGTGTTGTTTGCCGCCATCTCGCGCTCTCCCTGCAATACGTGGATCTCAACCGAGGTCTGTCCGTCTGCAGCGGTGGAATACACCTGGCTCTTCTTGACGGGAATGGTGGTGTTACGGTCGATGATACGGTTGAACACACCGCCAAGCGTCTCGATACCGAGCGACAGAGGCGTTACGTCGAGGAGCAGAAGATCCTTGACCTCGCCGCCAAGCACACCGCCCTGAATTGCTGCACCGATTGCCACGCATTCGTCGGGGTTGATGCCCTTGAAGGGCTCCTTGCCAATGAATTTCTTTACGGCTTCCTGTACCGCAGGGATACGGGTGGAACCGCCTACGAGCAGAACCTTATCGATCTGATTGACGTTCAGGCCTGCATCTGCAAGCGCCTTCTTCGTGGGAATCATGCTTCTCTCTACGAGATCGGCCGTAATTCTGTCAAATTCCGCACGGGTCAGCGTTGCCTCAAAGTGGAGCGGGCCCTCTGCGGTTGCGGTGATAAAGGGCAGGTTGATCGAGGAGCTGGTCACACCGGACAGCTCGATCTTTGCCTTCTCTGCCGCGTCGCGCAGTCTCTGGAGCACCATCTTGTCGTTGCGAAGATCGATGCCGTTCTCTCTCTTGAACTGGTCTGCCATCCAGTCGATGATGCGCTGGTCAAAGTCGTCACCGCCCAAACGGGTGTCACCGTTGGTGGCAAGCACTTCAAATACGCCGTCCGAGATCTCCAGGATCGAAACGTCGAAGGTACCGCCGCCAAGGTCAAACACCATGATCTTCTGGTTGGCTTCTTTGTCCATGCCGTATGCCAATGCGGCCGCGGTAGGCTCGTTGATGATACGAAGAACCTCAAGACCTGCGATCTTGCCCGCGTCCTTGGTTGCCTGACGCTGGGAATCCGAGAAATAAGCCGGAACGGTAATTACCGCCTGTGTCACCGAGGTTCCAAGGTAGCTCTCGGCATCCGATTTCAGCTTTTGAAGCACCATTGCAGAGATCTCCTGCGGGGTGTATGCCTTTCCGTCGACCGTCTTTTTGTAGCCGGTACCCATTTCACGTTTGATCGAAATGATGGTACGGTCGGGATTCGTGATTGCCTGTCTCTTTGCAACCTGGCCTACCATTCGTTCGCCCGTTTTGGAGAATGCCACAACGGAAGGCGTGGTTCTTGCTCCTTCGGGGTTCGGAATGACGATGGGCTCGGAGCCCTCAAATACTGCCACGCAAGAGTTGGTGGTGCCAAGGTCAATACCAATGATTTTTCCCATAATAACTGTTTCCTCCAATATATACAGATATAATATTTACAAGTTTTTCGGGCGGTCAGTTCGCAACCTTTACCATTGCGTAACGAATGACTTTATCCCCTTTGGCGTATCCCTTTTGGAATACCTCCACGATCTCGGATTCCCCGAGTGTTTCATCATCGACGTGCATCACGGCATTGTGAAGATTGGGATCGAATATTTTTGTCTCAATCTCTGCGATCCCCATCTTGGAAAGCGCGTCGTCAAACGCCTTCACCGTCATTTCCAATCCTTTTTTAACTCCCTCAAAGTTTTCCGACTTGCTTGCTCGGTCAAGATTGTCGAGAATCGGAAGAATATTGGCAATACAATCGGCGTAGGCGTCAGCATACACGCTTTCTTTTTCTTTCGCGCTTCGCTTCCGGAAGTTGTCATATTCCGCCATCATGCGCAGATATTTATCCTCGCAGGCTTGGAGTTCTTCTTCCTTGGCAGTCAGTTGTTTTTGAAGCTCCGCAACCTCTGCCTCCAGCTTTTTTGATTTTTTCTTTTCGGCCTTCTCCGCCTTCGCATCCTTGACCTCAACGGTCTCGTTCTCCTCAGGCGTTGCCGTTGCTTTGATTTCCTCCATCGGGAAGACCTCCGTTCCACTGATTATTTCCATGTATCAAATCGGCAATGTTTCCGCTGAGTCCCTCTAAGGTGGCAAGCACCTTTGCGTAGTCCATACGCCGCGGTCCCAATATACCGATGGCGCCAACGGTTTTTCCGTCCTTTACGATCGGTTTAAAAACCAGCGCCGAATTATTCATCACCTTTACCTCGCTCTCGGAGCCGATCACCACGTTGATATCGTTGGTTTCGGTTCGGGAGACCAGATTTAAAATGTCCTCTTTTTTCTCCAGCGTTCCAAGCAGCTCCTGAAGCTGCGAAACGTCACTGTATTCGGGATATTGCAACAGACGGTCGATTCCGCTTACGCGCATCTCTCCTGCATCAAGCTCGCTGAGCAGCTCATATATTACCTTAATTACCGTTCCTACCGTTTGCGCGTCAATTCCCATTTGCGCTTCGGTTTTCATAATGATCGGAAGCGTGATCTGATCGGCAGAGAGGCCGGTGAGATGATCGTTGAGCGCTGTTGCCAACCGTGTAACCGTTGCCTGCGTAACGGGATAGTCCCCGTGGATGTGACGGCTCTTGACTGCTCCCGTAGACGTTACCGCTACGAGAATGTAGTGATCGGGCTCGAGATAGATCGTTTCAAACTTGGTAATGCTGACCGATTGCACCCGCGGCTTGATGGCAATTCCCGTGTAGTTGGTAAGATTGGAGGCCAGATTGGATGCCGCGAGAAGGATCTGATCAAGCTCACCCATCTTTGCCTTGAGCAAATTGTTGATCTGCGCAATCTCGTTGGTTGTCATTGCATAACGCTCGATCAGGGAATCCACGTAGAATCGATATCCAAGCTCGCTCGGAACCCGCCCGGCAGATGCGTGCGGTTGCTCGAGGTATCCCATCTCCTCCAGCTCCGCCATCTCGTTGCGAATGGTAGCAGACGAGCAGGACAGCTGCTGATTTTGCAGGATATATTTGGAACCAACCGGTCCGCCGCCCTCAATATGAGCATCTACGATCGCTTTTAATATCTGCTTTTTTCGCTCACTTAATCCACGATTTTCGGTATTCATTCCAAAGTTTCCCCCTTCCGCAGCTATTTTTCTCTGTTTTAGCACTCATTTGCTTTGAGTGCTAATCCATGCATTAAATTTATCATTTTTTTTGGGATTTGTCAAGAGCTTTCTTTCATTTTGTTGTGAATATTTTGTAAACATCTCAACTGAGTGCTAAAAAAAGACCGCCTTTCCCGATAAAAAGACGGTCTTTTGAGAATATTGGATCAGATGGAATGCACGCCGAGCGTTGCATCCGCGTGATCTGCATCAAGCTTGTATTTCTTTGCCTTGCGGTATTCAAAGAACTTCTTGGAAACCTCCGGGAACAACGCATAGGAAAGCACGTCCTCATCCTGCTCCATATACTGTGCGATCTCGGAACGAAGCCGGTCGAGCTCCGGGCTCAGATCGTCCGCGGGGCGGTAGGTGATCGGCGTTTCATCTCCGATGATCTTTTTGACGAAGGCGGGATCGATCGCCACGGGAGTTTTTCCGTACTCACCGCGCACGATGCCCTTGAATTCCTTAGTCACCAGCTTATAACGCTCGCCCATAATCACGTTGAACACGGCCTGCGTTCCCACGATCTGCGAGGACGGGGTAACGAGAGGCGGATATCCAACGTCGGCACGTACGCGAGGAACCTCCTCCAGCACCGCCGTAAGCTGGTCCGACTTCCCTGCCTGCGCCAGTTGGCTCATCAGGTTAGAAAGCATACCGCCCGGAACCTGATACAGCAGCGCATTGACGTCCACCTTGAGCGCCTTGGGATTGAGCAATCCGTCCGCCAGATATTTTTCGCGCAGAGGCGTGAAATACTTGGTAACCGTATCCAGGGACTGCAGGCTGATGCCGGTATCGTATTCGGTTCCCTGCAATGCCGCCACCATAGCCTCCGTGGGAGGCTGAGAGGTTCCCATTGCCATGGGAGAGATCGCGGTATCGATCACGTCCACGCCGGCCTCTACCGCCTTCATCAGGGTCATAGACGCCAGACCCGAGGTGTAGTGTGTGTGAAGCTGGATCGGAACCTTCACCGATTCCTTGAGTGCCTTCACCAATTCGTAAGCGTCATAGGGCTTGAGTAGGCCCGCCATATCCTTTACGCAGATCGAATCAGCCCCCAGCTCTTCCAAAAGCTTGGCATACTTGGAATAGTACTCCAAAGTGTAAACCGGTCCCGTGGTGTACGAGAACGCCGCCTGCACATGTCCGTTTTCCTTCTTGGTGGCATTGATCGCGGTACGAAGGTTGCGGGGATCGTTCAGCGCATCAAAGATACGAATGATGTCGATTCCGTTCGCGATAGACTTCTGCACGAAGTATTCCACCACGTCGTCCGAATAGTGACGGTAGCCGAGAATATTCTGTCCGCGAAACAGCATTTGCAGCTTGGTGTTCTTTACGCGGTCACGGATCTTGCGCAAGCGCTCCCAGGGATCCTCGTTGAGAAAGCGCATACAGGAATCAAAGGTTGCGCCGCCCCATGCCTCCAGAGAATGGTATCCGATCTTGTCCATTTCCTCCAGGATCGGGAGCATTTCCTCGGTAGTCATACGCGTGGCGATCAAGGATTGATGGGAATCGCGGAGAACCGTTTCGGTAATTTTTACTTTTGCCATTTTCTTACTCCTGTCAGAAGATAAAGGGGACGTGTCAATTCAACGTAACAAGAACCGCATCGGTTGCTACCGATGCTCCCTGCGAAGCCTCAACCGAAGCTACCACACCGTCGGCGGGAGCCATAATGTCGTTTTCCATTTTCATTGCCTCCAGCACGCAAAGAACGTCGCCCTTCTTCACAGCATCGCCAACCTTGACGTTGACCTTAATCAGCGTACCGGGCATCGGAGCCTTTACAGCCGTTGCGCCTGCCTGACCGGCGGGAGCGGGCGCGGCTGCCGGTGCCGGAGCTGCCGCGGGTGCCGGAGCTGCTGCAACCGGTACAGGTGCTGCTACGGGAGCAGGCGCAGGCGCCGCCACAGGTGCAGGAGCTACATAAGGCACCTGAACCGCACCGTTCATCTCTTCTACCACAACGTCATAAATGACTCCGTTTACTGTAACACGATAGTTTTTCATAATATTTACCATAAACCTTTCTTTACATTCAAGATCAATATTCTTCGGTTAAAATCTTCTGCGAGTACGCGGATGCACCCGTTTAAAGGATACCACACGAAAGCCTCCCGTGTAGCCCTCCTCGGCTCGCATCGCGGTAATTGCGGCAGTTATTGCTGCCACTACTGCGCCGTCGTCCTCATTAGCCGCTATGGCAGCGGCGATTGCGGCTGCAATGGCCGCATCGTTTGCGTTTGGAGCCGGTACATTTCGGTCGGAATTCTCATTGGAAGAATTGGCCCGACGAATGGCTGCAACCGCCAAAATCAGCAGCGCAAGTACGGCAACGATCACCAGGATTCCCTGCGGTGTCCAAAGGTCGGCAACGGAGAGTCCGTCGCTCAGATCAAACGAGTTGGCCGTCAATGCGCGTATTGCATTCATCATAGATCAAGCACCTCCGTTTTTACAGAGGAAGGTTGCAATGCTTGCGCGTAAGAGTGGCATCATTTTTCATCAACAGCATGTATACCGCCGAACAGATACGCTGACGAAGCTCAGTGGGATCGATCAGATCGTCCACACTGCCATCTGCTGCGGCGTTTTCCGCAGAGGCGTTCGTCGCCTTCCATTCCGCAACCAGATCTGCACGTGTGTTCTGCTCCGTAATACGAGCATTCCACAGAAATGCCACCGCAGATTCGGGAGCCATCACACTGATCTCCGCGCTTGGGAGCGCGTAAACCATATCTGCGCCAAGCGCCTTCGAGCCCATAATAGTGAATGCCGCCCCGTAAGCTTTTCCAACCACTACGGTAATCTTTGCCGTGTTCGCAGTCGCATACGCCATCGCAAGCTTTCCAAGCTGCGCCGCTAGAGGCGCATTCTCTGCTTCTGCGCTGACTTCCACGCCCACGCTATCCACCAGCGTTACTACGGGAACCGAGAATCCGTCGCAAAGCGAAATCCACTTTGCGGCCTTCTTCGCGCCCTCCACAGTGATCACGCCACCGTTGATGGATGGATCGTTTGCGATCACACCGCAGGTTGCCCCGCCAAGCTGAATCAACCCCGTCCGCATTTCCGGAGCAAAGTCTGCTCCGATCTCGAAGAACTGACCGCAATCGGCCACTTCGGCAATCAGTGCCCTTCCGCTTGGCAGCTGTTCTCCAAGCTTGCGATTGATATTATCCCGGATCTCTTCAATACAAATCCCCTCGTTACTGTTGGAGGGCAGCATCGTAAGCAGGGTTGCTACTGCGCGATTTGCATCCTTTTTCGACTCTGCAACCACCGAAGCAAGCCCGTTCTGTGCCACGTAATCTACAGAGCCAACGTCCTTACCCGTTACAAACGGTGCGTTGACGAAAAGCTTGGACTTCTCTTTGACCGTTACAATCACGTCAAACATGGCTGCAACCGTTGCCGCCATACCGGAGCATACGCCACTGATCACCGCGATCTGGGGGATCATCCCCGATGCATCGCTGACAACCTTTAACAGCTTGCCATAAGCCGACATCACCGAAGCACCGTCTCCTACGAATGCACCAATGCTATCAAAAAATCCAACAACCGGTGCGCCATTCTTCATTGCCATGCCGTAAAGCACCGCAATTTTTTCTGCCTGAAGTGCATCAAAGGCACCCTTTTGACGGTCACTGTCCTGTACGAACGCGTAAACCAATTTGCCATCGACCGCACCGTATCCGCATACAACACCGGTCAGTTCCCCACTCGCTCTCTTCATATATGCGCCAATTTCCACAAAGGTTCCCGCATCAAAGAGTGCAATCATTTTTTCACAGCCGACCGTTGTGCTCTTCTCCATAAAGACGACCTCCACATCCATTTCTTTTGGGGTAAAACCGTGTTACTTTCAAAAAATTCCCATCCTACCCCATTATACAGAAATTATAACACAAACCGGACACATTGTCAATGAATCCGTTGAAGTTTTTTGGAAACAATTCAAACTTTTTTTGAAAAAAGAGCAACTTTTCCAAAACAAAAGAAGAAAAAAGAGCGTGGCACACAGGTGTCACGCTCTAAAATCAAATCTCCACAAATGCACAAAGCGCGTTGTGGTCGGAATAGTAACAACCGCAGGAATCGTCATCGGGAACCGCGTAAGATTCGGTCGGATCGGTGGGAAGATTGGTGAAGATATAATCGATCTTCTTCTTCCCCACCTGTCCCGTAAATCCGTGGAATGAGCCGGCGATATTCCTGCAGGCATCTACCGTTCCCAATTCTTCAGCCGTTTCTTCGATCAGAGTGATCTCGGGGCTACCGGAACAGGCATTGAAATCTCCGGTTATCACAAACTTCCACGGAGATCCTGCCACCGCGCGCATCAGCGTAGCACATTCTACGATCCGCGCAGCTGCGCCGCGGTGATCGGTGTGAATGTTATAAAATGCAAACGGTATTTCTGTTTCCTTGTGAATCAGCTCGGCGCAGGTAAATACACGAGGGCATTTACTTTGATCCAAGCCCTTCAGCATGCTGGCAGGCTTGCTTGGCGACAGGGAAAGCCACTCCTGGTGGAACCCGTACAGATCGAAACAGTCCTTTCGGAAGGCGATCGGAGTGCCCTCCCCTTTATAATCAGCATTTCTGCCGCAGCCCAACACATAATAATCGGTCAGTGTCTCCTTCAACCAATCCTGCATAAAGGTCGTAACCTCTTGAAAGCCAATAATATCGGGGCACTCCTTGGCAAGCATCTCTTGGATTTTTCCGGTACGGTTGTCAAAATAGTTATTCCCATCCTTCAACACTCTCGTACGAAGGTTAAAGGTCATCACTTTTATTTTTACTGCCATTGTATCGCCTCCTTGTTTTCAAAAAGCAAAGGCAGGTGCATTTGCACCTGCCTTTGTGTCAAACTTATTCCTCGGTAGCTTCTGCAGGCGCTTCGGTTGCGTAATCCTCGGGCATTGCCTCAGCAGCAGCGGCTGCCTCCTCAAGAAGCGAACGAATCGAAAGGCTTACCTTCTGCTTCTCGTCATCGATCTCGATGATACGGGCATCCACGATCTGTCCCTTTTCCAAGAGATCTGCCGGCTTTGCAATTCTCTGCATTGCGATCTGCGAAATGTGGATCAGGCCGTCTACACCGTCTACGATCTCTGCAAATGCGCCAAAGGGCATCATGCTAACGATCTTAACCGATGCAATATCGCCAACGGCATACTGAGACTTGAAGATGTTCCAGGGGTTGGTCTCCTCGGTCTTGTAGCCCAGCGAAATTCTCTTCTTCTCTGCGTCAAAGCTCTTTACAAAAACAGTGATCGGATCTCCGACGGAAACCACTTCTGCAGGAGACTTGATGTGCTTCCAGGAGAGCTCGGTCAGGTGAACCATTCCGTCCACGCCGCCAAGATCTACAAATGCGCCGTAAGAGGTCATGCTCTTCACGGTTCCGTTGTATACCTTACCAACCTCGATCTCTGCCCAGAAAGCAGCTTCCTGTGCACGGCGAGCCTCACGCTCAACCACACGGATCGAACCAATTGCCTTTTTACCGGGCTTCACTTCAATGACCTTGAAGGAAACGGTCTTGCCAACCAGCGTGGTCAAGTCTCCATCCTTCGGAACACCGGTCTGGGATGCGGGAACGAATACGCGGTTTGCATCACAGTAGATCACAACGCCGCCCTTCACAGCCTCGGCAACCTTGCCCTCAAGAACTTCTTTGTTCTCGCAAGCGTTTACGATGTTTTGCCAGTTACGGTCAGCGTCTACTCTCTTCTTGGAGAGCTCTGCAACGCCTTCCACGTCGCTCACACGGATCACAAAGGCTTCCACCTTGTCACCGTTCTTGAAGTTCTCGGTCAACCTAAAAGCAGGATCGTTCGTGATCTGGTCTGCTTTTATGTAGCCCGTCACGCCGGTGCCGAGGTCAAGTTGCAGTTCAGCATCCGACACGTGGGTTACGGTTCCGGTAACGACATCTCCTGTATTTAAAGTTGAGCACGCAGACTCATCGAGCATTTTTTCGAAATTTTCATTCATTTCGGTCATGGTTTTATATACCTCCTCTATTTCATCGCTTGGCGTCGATGCGCCGGCGACGATTCCAATGTGATCAAATCCGGATGCAGCATTGCGATCCAATTCGGATGCGTTTGCGATCCAGACGGTATTTGCGCAAGAATTGCGACAAATTTCAAATAATTTTGCGGTGTTTGAGCTTTCCCTGCCGCCAACCACGATCATAAAATCACAACGCTTTGCAAGCGCCTCGGCCTCGGTCTGTCTCATTTCAGTCACACTGCATATTGTATCAAAAATAATCGGATTTGTATATAGCTTTTTGATTATTTTTTGAGTTTGGTGCCAAATGCCCAATTTTTGGGTGGTTTGCGCCACCAAAACAGGCGTTTTTTTGTGCAAATTGTCCTCTGCCCGTTGGCAAAGTGACGATTCCATCTCTTCTGCCGAAGAAAAAACATACTTTTCTCCGTCAAAACAGCTCATAATCCCTACTACTTCCGGGTGGTTTGCGGCACCGATCAAGACGAAGAAATGGTCATCGGTGCTGCACTCCCGCGCGATCTTATGGATCTTCTTCACGTACGGACACGTGCAATCGATCCAGTCAAAATACGGGTTTTCTTTTTTCAACCGTTCCAAAAGAGCGATCGTTTCCTTGGGGCAGCCATGCGCGCGCACCAGAACGGTGACACGCTTTCCGTCTGCGGCGGTTCTTGCAATTGCTTCGATCTCGTCGGTCTCAATGGCGTCTACGCCGCGCCGACGTAACGATTCGTTATACGTTTCATTGTGGATCAGGTGTCCCAGCGTATAGATCCGTTCCCCGTCCTGCGCATTCTTGAGTGCCTCCTCCAAGCGGTCGGTCGCACGCTTTACACCAAAACAGAAGCCGGCATTTTTCGCAACGGTCACTTCTCTCATCAATTTCTCCTCTTTTCTGCGGCGAAACAATCAAGCCTTTCCGGCAACCGCACCGGTCTTTTTCTCAATCAGCTTGAGAAGCTTGTCGGTACACTCGTTCGGAGTCATCCAGGAGTTATCAAACGGGATCGCATCGGGAGCCGCAACGGCGGGAGCGATCTTGCGCGTGCTGTCCGCGCGATCGCGCATCTTCATATCAAAAAGAACGTCATCGTATTTTGCCTTGATCCCCTTTGCGTTCAGCTCGTCGCAACGTCTTTTCGCGCGGCATTCGTTGCTGGCGGTCAAAAAGATCTTTACGTCGGCATCCGGCAAGATCACCGTACCGATATCGCGACCGTCCATGATCACGCTGTTCTTACGCGCGATATCGCGTTGGGTATCCAAAAGGAACGCGCGCACGGCAGGAATTGCCGAAACTGCGGATGCATACATGGACATCTCGGGGGTACGGATACGGTCTCCCAGATCCTCTCCGTTGAGAAGCACCGATTGGGTTCCGTTTTCATATTTTAATTCAATTCGAATCTCGGGAAGCAGCTTTTCAACCGCAACCGCATCCTTAGGATCTACCTCCTTGGAACGAACGTAGTATCCAATCGTACGGTACAATGCACCGGTATCCACGTAGATAATCCCGAGCTTAGCGGCAAGCGCCTTGGCAACGGTAGATTTTCCTGCCCCACTTGGGCCGTCGATAGCGATTCGAATCATGGTAAAACTCCTTTTTATTTTCTATTCCCCATACGCGGCAGAGGTTCCTGCCAGCACCGCAGTGGAAAACGCGATCTGTAAATTAAACCCTCCGGTATAAGCATCCACGTCGATGATCTCACCGGCAAAATAAAGCCCCGAAACAAGCTTGGAACGCATGGTTTTGGGCTGGATCTCCTTCACCGCTACGCCGCCGCGCGTTACGATCGCCTCGTTTAGCGGACGGAATCCGCGGATCGGGACTGTCATCGCCTTTAGTGTATGCACCATACGCTCGCGCTCCTCCCGTGTAACCGAGTGAACCTTCTTGCGAGGGTCAATGCAACAGAGATCCACAAAGGGGGCAATCATTTTCTGCGGTAGCAGATCATCCAGCGCGTTGATCAGATCGCGATTGCGGTATTTTTCAAAATCCGCAAGGATCCGATTATCCAGCGTCTTTTCATCGAGCGCCGGCTTGAGATCGATCCGCACCTCATATTTCCCCGGCATAATATCCAAAAGATGTGCCGATGCCGAAAGCACCAACGGTCCGGTCAAACCAAAATGGGTAAACAGCATTTCTCCGAAATCCTCAAACACCGCTTTTCCCGTTGCTACCTCGATCACGCGTAAATTTACGTTTTTGAGAGAAAGCCCCTGCATCGAAGCGCAGAGATTGCCCTCGGCAACCAACGGAACCAGCGAAGGTCCCAACAGCGTTACGGTGTGCCCTGCCGCCTTGGCAAATCGGTATCCGTCGCCGTCCGAGCCCGTCATGGAATAGGATTTGCCTCCGGTACAAACAATCACCGAATCCGCATACACGTCTCCATCCGCTGTCGTCACACCGAGAACGCTTCCATTCTCGACAAGCATATTTTGCACCTTTTTATGAACAATATGCACACCGCGATTCAAGCACGCGCGCTCCATGGCGCTTACAATATCCCCTGCACGGTCGGACACAGGAAACACGCGCTTACCGCGCTCGGTTTTCAGTGCTACGCCCTCCGCCTCAAAAAATTCCTTGGTATCCGCCGTGGAAAAGCGCGCGAGTGCGGTATACAAAAATCGAGGATTGGTTGGAACATTTGTAAGAAACTCATTGAGATCGCAATCATTGGTCACGTTGCAACGGCCTTTTCCCGTGATCCGAAGTTTTTTTCCCACACGGTCGTTCCGTTCAAACAGCGTCACCTCTGCGCCGGCATCCGCCGCCGCAATCGCCGCCATCATTCCAGCCGCGCCACCGCCAATCACAATTACACGCATCGGATCATTCGGGCTTCTTGTCATAGACGTCATACTGGTCCCAAACCTCCTCCAACACGCGCAGTCGCTCGGTGAGCTCGGTTTGTTTCTTTCGGGAGACCGCAACGATCATCGCGTTGATGATACTGAGAGGCGCGACCAAGGAATCCACGAAGGACGCCATATCGCTTTGTGCGATCAGGAGCTGATTGGCATACGCTGCAATCGGAGACATTTGACTGTCGGTCAACGCAACAACGTCGGCATTCTGCTTGCGCGCATATTCCACGGCGTTGATGATCCGTTTGGAGTAGCGCGGGAAGCTGATAGCGATCATCACGTCTCCCTCTCCGATGCGCATGATCTGCTCAAACATCTCGCTACCCGAGGTGGTTTGCACAAACCGTACGTTATCAAAGACCATCCGGAAATTGAAATTCAAAAATCCCGCAAGCGAGGACGAGGACCGAACGCCGATGATATAAATATTCTTTGCGTTCACAATGTGATCGATCGCCTCCTCAAAGGATGCGTGATCGATCTCCTCCATCGTGCGGCGAATCTTTTCGGCATCCGAAAGCAACACCTTGTCAAGCACGTTGCCGTCACCAATGAGATTATTGGTGACCTCAATCCGTTGAAATGAAGTCAGGCGGTTGCGGATGATCTCCTGCAAGGAATGCTGAAATTCCGGATATCCGTCATAGCCGAGCTCAATGGCAAACCGAACCACGGTGGATTCCGAAACGCCAACGATCGCACCCAACTTGGATGCCGTGAGATAAGCAGCCTTATCGTAATCGGAAATAATATAGGAAGCAATCAGCTTTTGCCCCTTGGAAAAGGAAGGCATTTTTTCTTCGATTGCTTTGAGTAGATCCCGATTCATAACAAACGCTCCCTTTCAAAGACTCCATATCTTTTTATCTCCGAAAAAAATCGGCATACATCTCATTATACCTCAAAAAAGGGAAAATGTCAACCTTTTTTGTTGTGTTTTTTGCTATTTTCAAAGATTTTCAAAGAAATTCGTTGCACTTCCATTGATTCAAAAACACACCGAAAGCAGCATTCGTTTTTACAAAACTCATCTTCGCCTCAAAGAGGTCTTTCAAAAATAGAAAAAGGGGGTGTGCTGCAAATACGCTACGGTATTTGCAATACCCCCTTGATGGACATGCACGCCTAATACTGCCGTTCATTATTCGGCGTCCACGATCTCTACGTTTACTTTTTTGCCGGTTCCGGCAGATGCAGCCTTGATCACGCTTCGGATAGCTTTTGCGATCTTGCCGTGTCTGCCGATGACCATACCCATATCGTCGGGAGCAACGGTCAAAGACAAAGTGATGGTTCTTTCATCCTCTGTTTGCGTAACCTTTACTTCCTCGGGCGTGTCAACCAACGCCTTGGCAATGTCAATTAAAGTTTCCTGTAAGTTAATCATGTTGTGTCTCCTTTGGGGACGGCTCAGTCAACGATTCCGCTCTTTTTCAGCAGGGACTTTACGGTCTCGGTAGGCTGTGCGCCATTGCCCAACCACTTCTTTGCCTTCTCCGCATCGATCTTGATATCCGCAGGATTGGTCAGAGGGTTGTAGTAACCGATCTCCTCGATGAAACGGCCATCTCTGGGCGAGCGGCTGTCTGCAACGATTACGCGATAAAAGGGAGCCTTCTTTGCGCCCATTCTTCTCAGTCTCATTTTTACTGCCATGATTTGTTTCCTCCAAAAAATAAATAAAATTGTTTTTTATATGAATGAACGGCGAAGTCAGAATGGCATCTTCATTCGTCCGAGCATTTTCTTTCCCTGACGGGTCTTGCCCATGTCGGTGAAC
>JAFVOP010000022.1 GCA_017505745.1 Clostridia bacterium | reverse complement strand
TTGCAATTTCTTTACAAGACTTTCCACGCATTTTGATTGCCAAAGCGGTTGCTTTCGCGTATAAAGTGTTCATGCGGGAGTTATTTGAAAAATAAAAAAGATAGGAGGATCCCATGACGGTTATCGTTTGCCTGGGCAATTCGAACGGAATGGCGTTCAACGAGCGGCGGCAAAGCCGCGACAGCCGTGTGCTGGAGGATATCAGGGCTCTGTTTCCGAATGGGATCAAGATCGCGCCGTACTCCGAAAAGCTGGTGAGCGCGGCAGAAATTCGATATACGGTTTGCGAGGATCTTGCAAGCGAGGCGGAGGGTGCTATGTTTGTGGAGACCTTTGATCCCGCGGTCCTTGTTTCCCGCATCAACCGTTTGGTGATCTACCGCTGGAACCGCGAGTATCCCGCCGATCTTTTCTGCACGCTCGATCCGAAATCACCGGAGTGGACGCTAAAATCGGTGGAGGAATTTTGCGGTACCTCGCATGAAACGGTTACAAGAGAGATCTTTGAGAAAAACAGGTAGGAGAACGTTATGAAAAGACTGACCTCACTGGTTCTGCTTCTCGCGCTGCTTTGCACGCTGCTTGGCGGTTGCATAGAGCTGGATGATGACGCGTTTGCGTACGATTCCCAATCGGAAACCGAGGAGAGCTTTTTCGGATCCGAGAGTGTGGGAGAAAGCGACGAACAAACGGAGCAGATCAACGGCATTCCCACATACAGTGGAAAAAAATACGTCACGGTCAATTCAAACGTGCCCTATTTTACCAAGGATACGGTCACGGCCGAGGCCTATGAATTTTACAGCGAGCTGGATTCGCTTGGCCGTTGCGGCTGCGCTGTGGCCTGCATCGGTATTGAGACCATGCCAACGGGCGAGCGGGGAGAGATCGGGCACGTCTATCCCAGCGGATGGGTGCAGGCGCGGTACGATACCGACCTTGTGGACGGCGGCTATCTGTATAACCGCAGTCATCTGATCGGCTGGCAGCTGACTGCCGAGGACGACAACGAAAAAAATCTGATCACCGGCACCCGTTATTTCAACGTACAGGGCATGCTTCCCTTTGAAAACATGGTTGCCGACTACATCAAGGAAACGCAAAACCATGTGATGTACCGCGTAACACCGCTGTTTTTGGAGAATGAGCTGGTTTGCCGCGGGGTGTTGATGGAGGCCTATTCGGTGGAGGATGAGGGCGACGGAATTATGTTCTGCGTCTTTGTTTACAATGTGCAACCGGGCATCACCGTGGACTATCGCACCGGAAAAAGCGCGCTTGGCAGCTCCTTGGAGATCGAATCCGAGGCGGCGTCCGAAACCGGAAAGGAAAGCGGAGTGACCGTTTATGTATTGAACGTCAACACCAAAAAATTTCACGAGCCCGATTGCTCCTCTGTATCCGATATCAAGCCCTCCAATCGGCAGGATTATACGGGAGAGCGACAGGCCTTGATCGAAGAGGGCTATCAGCCCTGTAAAAGCTGCAATCCTTAATTACAAGCTATAACGGGAAACGGGTATGAAGAAGATATTTCAAAACAAATTTTTTGTAATCTGTCTGTGCATTGCGGTGGTGATCTCCGCGGTGCCTTCTACCCTTGCCCTGATGGGATACCGATCCCTGTCCAAAAGCATTGTTGGCACGGTTACCGCACCTTTGCAGTGGTGTGTAACGGTGGTTGGAAACGCCTTCGAGGGCTTTGGACGCTATTTTTCAAGCGTAGACCTTCTCATAGAAAAAAATGAAGCCTTGGAAGAGGAGAATCAGGAGCTGCGGGAGCAGATCGATCGTGCCGAATTGCTCGAACGCGAAAACGAGCGGTTGCGCGCCTATCTGGAGATCAAATCGCAGTATCCCTCCTTTCGGATGGAGGAGGCGATGGTGATCGGACATTCGGCCGGAAATTATGCTACCCATTATACGCTCAATCGCGGAACGATACACGGAATTGCCGTGAATATGCCCGTGATCGTGCGGGAGGGTATCGTTGGATACGTGACCGACGTGGGGCTCAACTGGTGTATGGTATCCACCCTGATCGAAACCGAAAGCTCGGTGGGCGCCTATATTCCGCGCCCGGGCGTGACCGGTATCGTCAGCGGAGATTATACGCTTCGTGACGAGGGTGTGTGTAAAATTTCGTATATGGATCAGAACGCCGACATTGCCGTGGGAGACAAGGTATATTCCACGGGAACGGGAAGCGTATACCCGGCGGATCTCTGTATCGGAGAGATCGTTTCGATCGACGTGGATGAATACAGCCGCGCGTTGGTGGCAACCGTTCGTCCTGCCGTGGATTTTACCGATCTGCAATGGATGATGATCCTGACGGGCTATGAAAAGCAAAGCGGAGGCGGAATGGCTTCCTGAGCTTTGGAAAGGAGTGGGAGCCTGCCCCGTGCGGGCGCCCGGCAAACGGAACACATGGCAAAATACGTTTTGGGGCGGCATGCGCAAACGCGCTCGGAGATGCTCCGTCATATTGGGATCATTGGTGGATCCTTACTTCTTTGTTCGGTGCTGCAGGTCTCCTTTTTTGCGAGGTACCCCTTTTTGGGAGCCACGCCCGACCTGATCATTTGCACCGTGCTCTGTGTTTCCTATTTTTGCGGCCGCTATGCCGGCGGCATTACGGGACTTGCGGGAGGATTTCTGATCGAAGCCATTGGCACGTCGGGAATCACACTTCTGCCCGTGATCTATTTTCTGTTTGGGTACGTGGTGGGGTTTTACAGCCGCGCCGTGATCCAAAAACGCTATTCCTCGTATCTCTTTTATCTGGGGATCGCATTGGCCATCCGCGCAACCGTAACGGTTTTATACGCGGCTCTGACCTACCGAAACCTTTCTCTGCCCACGCTTCTGATCCATACGCTTCTCCCCGAGGCGGCGGGAACGGCGATTGCCGGAGCCATTCTGTATGTTCCCATGCAGTTGCTCTGCCGGCTGCTCAAACGAAAACGAACGGGTGCGTAAGGATCGGCTTGAGCCTGAAAATGAAAATAAAAAAATGAACATAAACTAACCTAACAACAGGAAGGAAGAAAACCGTGGCAAACGAAAAAGACAAGCAACTTGAAAGACAGCAGGAGATCGCGCTGTTTGAAAACCAGAAGATCGTTGAGGTCGGCATGGAAAAGGAGGTAAAGAAATCCTTTATCGAATATTCGATGTCGGTGATCATGGCGCGCGCGCTTCCCGACGTAAGGGACGGCATGAAGCCGGGTGCGAGACGAATCCTGTACGCAATGTACGAGGACGGACTGACCCACTCCAAGCCCTTCCGCAAGTCGGCCACCACGGTGGGTAACGTGCTGGGACGCTATCATCCGCACGGTGACGCGGCGGTTTACGGCACGATGGTGCGTATGGCGCAGCCCTTTTCGCTCCGCTATCCCTTGGTAGAGGGACACGGAAACTTTGGCTCGGTGGACGGCGACAGCGCGGCCGCGTACCGTTATACCGAGGCGCGTCTGGATAAGATCGCCGACGAAATGATGCGCGATCTGGACAAGAACGTGGTTCCCATGATGCCCAACTTTGACAACCGTTTGCAGGAGCCAACGGTTTTGCCGTCGCGCTTTCCCAACCTGCTCGTGAACGGATCCATGGGAATCGCCGTGGGTATGGCAACCAACATTCCTCCGCACAATCTCGGGGAAGTGATCGATGCCACGATCTACCGCATGGATCATCCCGAGTCCACGGTAGACGAATTGATGGAATACATCAAGGGTCCCGATTTTCCCACCTACGCCACGATCTACGGCGTCAACGGCATCCGTCAGGCGTATCTTACGGGTAAGGGACACATCATGGTGCGCGCGAGAGCAACCGTGGAGGAGGATCACCGCCGCATCATCTTTACCGAGATCCCCTTCGGTGTGAATAAGAGTATGCTTTGCGAGTCGATCGCCGAGTGCCACAAGGATAAAAAGATCGACGGCATTACCGAGCTGCGCGACGAATCGGGCAGAGACGGCATGCGCATCGTGGTGGAATACCGCCGCGACGTCAATCCGCAGATCCTGCTCAATCAGCTTTATAAATATACGCAGCTGCAGGATACCTTTGCAATCAATATGCTTGCATTGGTGAACAACGAGCCCAAGGTGCTCAGCCTTCCCACGATCCTCGATCTTTACATCGAGCATCAGGAGCAGGTCATCATCCGCCGCACGCAATACGAGCTGGATAAGGCCAAGGCCAAGGCGCACATTTACGAGGGCTATAAGATCGCGCTGGACAACATCGACGAGATCGTGCAGATCATGAAGACCTCGCCCTCCATTGCCGAATCAAAGCTCCGTTTGATGGAGCGTTTCGGGCTTTCCGACGCGCAAGCGCAGGCCATCGTGGAAATGACGCTTGGCAAGCTGACCGGTATGGAGCGCACCAAGATCGAGGAGGAATTGGCAAGACTGCACGCGCTGATCACCGAGCTCGAATCGATCCTGGCCGATATGGGCAAGGTCAAGCAGATCATCAAGGACGAGATGGGCGAGATCCGCAGAAAATATGCAGACGATCGCCGTACCGATATCGTACCCGCGGAGCACGAGATCATTCTGGAGGACCTCATCGAGCGTCACAGCTGTGTGATCACGCTCACCCACGCGGGCTATATCAAGCGGCAGCCCGCCGACACCTACTCCGCGCAAAACCGCGGCGGTAAGGGCATCATCGGTATGTCCACCAAGGAAGAGGACTACATCGAAAAGGTGATTGCGGTGAACAGCCACTCGTACCTGATGATGTTTACCAATACGGGTAAGGTACAGGTACGAAAGGCCTACCTGATCCCCGAGGCGGGCAGAACCGCAAAGGGACAGAACATTGTAAATATCCTGGAGCTTACCGAGGGCGAGAAGATCACGGCCTGCATCAGCGTGGACGGCTTCTCCGACGAGGAATATCTCACCATGGTCACGAAAAACGGCGTGATCAAGCGCACGCTGCTCTCGGAATACGAGTACCAGCGCAAGGGCGGTAAGATCGCCCTGAACCTGGACGAGGGTGACGAGTTGGTATTTGTGGTGGCAACCCACGGCGAGTGCGATCTGATGATTGCAACCGCGCACGGACAAGCCGTCCGCTTCTCCGAGGCCGACGTTCGCGCGATGGGACGTACCGCGCGCGGCGTGAAGGGAATCAGCCTGCGCGACGGCGACTACGTAGCCGGCGTTTGCGTGGTGGAGGAAGGCAAGGATCTGCTCTGCATCACCGAAAACGGCTTTGGAAAACGCAGCCCGTTTGACGATTTCCGCGTGATGAAGCATCGCGGCGGCTTTGGCGTGACCTGCTACAACCTCACCGACAAGAGCGGTATTCTCACGGGTGTGATGGCAGTGGACGATACCATGGATATCATGATGATCACCGATTCGGGTATCATCATCCGTACGCCCGTGGAAGGCATTCCCAGCCGTTCGAGAAGCGCGGGAGGCGTGATCGTGATGCGCCTGGGCGACGAGCAAAAGCTGGTGAACTTTACCACCACGCCGCATGCGGATGAAACCGAGGAATCCAACGAATCCAACGAGCCCGAGGAAGCTGAAGAAGAGTGATTTTTTGCGGGAAAACTGCTTTCATTAAAGCTTCATTAGCGTAAAAACAGATAGTTGCTTATATTAAAACTAACTATTTGGAGCACTTTGTATAAAGACAAAAACGGTTTGGAGAGAACAATATTCTATGAATATAAGCGAGGAAAAGAAATATATTTATGATATGATGCGAACTGTTGTGGACGAGCGCAGAACTC
>JAFVOP010000021.1 GCA_017505745.1 Clostridia bacterium | reverse complement strand
GATAGCCTTAGCGGCACCGGTGGAGTTGGGAACGATGTTCTGTGCACCTGCACGAGCGCGGCGGAGGTCGCCCTTACGCTGGGGACCGTCAAGGATCATCTGGTCACCGGTATAAGCGTGAACGGTGGTCATGATACCGCTCTGGATGGGAGCGTAATCGTTGAGCGCCTTTGCCATGGGAGCGAGGCAGTTGGTGGTGCAGGATGCAGCCGAGATGATCTGATCATCTGCGGTCAGGGTGTTCTCGTTTACCGAGTACACGATGGTCTTGAGGTCCTTGCCTGCGGGAGCGGAAATAACAACCTTCTTTGCGCCGGCATTGATGTGAGCCATCGACTTCTCGGTGGAGCAGTAGAAACCGGTGCACTCGAGAACAACGTCCACGCCAAGCTCACCCCAAGGGCAGTTTACAGCGTCCTTTTCCGAATAGATCTTGATGGTCTTGCCGTCAACGGTGATGCTATCCTCACCTGCAACAACCGTATCAGCCAGAGCGTACTTGCCCTGTGCGGTGTCGTACTTCAGAAGATGAGCGAGCATTTTGGGAGCGGTCAGGTCGTTGATTGCAACAACCTCATAACCCTCTGCACCGAACATCTGACGAAATGCCAGACGGCCGATACGACCGAAACCGTTAATCGCAACTTTTACGTTTGCCATTGGAATAATCCTCCGTTTTGTATATATATTTTTTTGTAATCTTTTGGACGGGAAGACAAAATCTTTCCATACAGTATATATTTTACCTCATTTTTCACAAATATACAAGGGGTTTGACGAAAATTTATCAATTTTGTAACATTTCATCTATTGGTTTTTCAATCGGTTGGGTTTATGTGTGCATTTTGCAAAAAAGTTGATCGGCTCGGCTTGACAAGCCCTCCCAAAAATGCTATTATATAAGAGCGTAATATCATTCCGTTGTGAAATCACCAAAGGAGAAAGAGCCTTATGAAAAAAACTCTGCCAACACGAATTCTTGCTTTTCTGCTGATCCTCGGTATGCTCCCCGCGTTTGCCGCCTGCTCGGAAAAGATCCCCGAGGAGATGGAATTTCAGCTTGTAGGCGACGGCTCGTCGTACGGTGTACGCATGGACGAGGACTACTACCTTTCCGAGCTGGTGATCCCCTCCAAATACAAGGGTAAGCCCGTAACCGAGATCTTGCCCGAAGCCATCGAATCCGCGCCAAATCTCGAAAAGGTGGTCATTCCAAGCAGCATCGAAAAAATTGGGGAAAAGGCGTTTTCGGGTTGTAAGGAGCTCGATACCGTTTGCATTACCGATCTGGAGGCTTGGTTTGCGATCGAGTTTGAAAGCGACACCTCCAACCCGCTGTTCTACGGTGCCGATCTTCTCCTGAACGACGAGCCCGTAACGAGCGTTACGCTGCCGGATGATATGACAGAGGTTCCCGACTACCTATTTCGCGGGTGCAAAAGCCTGACGAGCGTTACCGTTCCGGAGGGCGTCACCTCCATTGGAAAATCGGCGTTTAACGCCTGTACCTCCCTGGTCACCGTAAAGCTGCCAAGCTCGCTGAAAACGGTGGAAGCACACGCGTTTGGCTCTTGCGAGAAGCTAAAGCTCGAAAGCCTTCCCGCCAAGCTTTCCCAAATTGGAGATCATGCGTTTTCTCATTGCACGCGCTTTACCGCCGTTGAAATTTCCGCAAGAAACGTGAATATTGGAAGGTATGCCTTTGCCGGTTGCAAAAAATTGACAACGTTTACGCTTTCGGGAAACAACGCACACTTTGCAGACTATGCGTTTTCCGGTTGCGAAAAATTAACCACGTTTACACTCACGGGCGATAATGCAAGCTTTGGTGATGAGGTATTTGATGGGTGCTATGGATTAACCACCGTTTCGATATTCGGAAACGGAGTCCACTTTCCCAAGAACTTCGGACCTTTCTCTTACCATTCGAACGCTTTGACTACCGTTCACCTTCCCGGAAACGTAACGGACAACTACAACAAGCTGTTTGAGGGCTGTAGTAAGCTGGAAAGCGTGACCTTTGGAGAAAATTTTGAGATCATCGGACGCGAAATGTTCAAGGATTGCACGAGCTTGCAAGCAATCGAGCTTCCCGCCGGAGCGAAGGTGATCGAGAACTTTGCATTTGAAGGCTGTACCGCTTTGACCAAGCTTTACCTCCCCAACAGCATCACGAAAATAGGAAGCTTCCTTTTCTCAGGATGCGAAACGTTACCCACCGTCTATTTTGACGGAACCAAGTCCGAGTGGAATGCCATCGAAAAAGGAGACCTTATTAGCTACGGGGACACACTGACGGTCCATTGCAACAACGGCACCGTTACGGTAACAGACACCTGGTAAAGCACGCCTCCCTCCTTGCATAAACGCATGGAAACAGACATTTTTTAACAAGCTCTTTTTATGAAAGCTTTTGGAGAGGTCGGAACCTTTTTTCAAAAAGGTTCCGACCTCTCCCCCTCTAACGCCTACGCTCACGCAGGCGTTTTTTGTATTCCGAGGGCTTACATCCCACGTTTCTTTCAAACGCGGCAATATAGGACGACAAACTGCGAAAGCCCACGGCGTAGGCGGCGTCGGTCACGTTCATCCCGGCCAGCAGCGAAAGGCTTTCGGTCACACGCCGCTTGGAAAGATACTCCGAGATCGAGATCTGAAAGCTCTCGCCAAAGCGGCGGGAAAGATGCTCGCGGCTGTAATAAAAGGCGTCGGCAATGTCAGAGACCGTTTGGATATTGGCGTACTCACGGTCGATATACCGCTTGACGTCTCCCATCGTATCGTGAACGACGTCCCCCCGCATCTGCTGCAATCCCGGATCGCTCAGCAGTCCGAAATACGCCACCAAATAGGAGGCGCGCAACAGCGGCAGATAGGCGTTGGCGCGTCCGTCGGTATGCTCCACCTTTTCAAAAAAAGCCTTTGCCTCCCCGATCGCTTCTTCGGAAAGCGTCATGGCCGAGCCCCCCACGCGTTCCATAAAATCGGTCACGGGAAGGACCCTCCCTTCAAACGAGAAAAAGGACGGCGAAAAATAGAGAACGTATCGCTCGTAACGCGAGGGAGAACGCAATCTGGCCGTGTGCATCTGCCCCGGTGCGAACCAGATCGCCGTATAGGGAGCAGGACGGAGCAGGCGATCGTCGATGACATATTCCACGTCCCCGCCAACGTACAGCAAAAGCTCGTAGTACCCGTGGGTGTGAAGCCCCTCGGTAAAGGTCTCCTTGGTATAGCTGTTCACGCGGTGCGAAAAGATCAGATGCTCTCCCACCGCAAGATCGGTCCACCCCTTTTCGTTTCGGTAAGCTCCTTCCCCGGGTAGCGCGGTATATCCGCCTGCTTTTTGGTGAAAGGCCACGTATTGCCGGGCCATTTCCATGCTTCATTCCTCCAAATATCACAAATCAAAAAAAGAGGTCACAATTCCAGTTGTTTTTTTGAATTTGATAGATTATAATGGCATTGTAACATAAAAAATCTGTTTTTGCAAGAGGAGAAGCGAAAAAAATGGGACAGTTGATGAAAAAAACGCGCAAGGCAGACGTTTGCGTGGTTGGCGGCGGCTTGGCGGGAACCTTTGCGGCGATCGCGGCAGCCAGACACGGCGCAAAGGTGGTTTTGATGCAGGACCGACCGATGCTGGGCGGAAACGCATCCAGTGAGATCCGCATGTGGGTCTCGGGCGCGGGAAGCCGCGTGCGAAATCTGCAGGAGACCGGCATCATGGAGGAGGTTTTACTGGAAAACATGTACCGCAACCCCACCCGCAATTTTTCGATCTGGGATTCGATCCTGTACGAAAAGGTCATCAAAGAAGAAAACATTGAGCTTCTGCTCAATTGCGCCTGCTGCTTTGCCGATTGCAAGGATGCTACGATCCAAAGCGTTACCGGCTTTCAGCTCACCACCTACACCTGGCAAACGGTAGAGGCCACCACCTTTATCGACTGCTCGGGCGACAGCATCCTGGCCGAGCTTTGCGACGCCGAATACATGGTGGGCCGCGAATCGAAGGAGACCTTTGGCGAGGAATGGGGCCTGGAGACAGCCGACCGCAAAACGATGGGGATGAGCCTGATGATCCAGGCGCACGAAACCGATCATAAGTGCGAGTTTATCGCTCCCGATTGGGCGTACGTGTTTGAAACCGACGAGGATATGAAATGCAAGCCCCACGATTGCCTGAACAAGATCGAAACCAATTTCTACTGGATCGAGCTGGGCGGCGAGGTTGATTCGATCCACGACACCGAAGAAGTACGCGACGAGCTGATCAAGATCGCCTACGGTGTGTGGGATCACATCAAAAACCGCGGCGACCACGGTGCCGACAACTGGGAGCTGGATTTTATCGGCTTCCTGCCCGGAAAGCGCGAAAGCCGCCGCTACGTGGGTGACTATATCCTCACCCAGCAGGACGTGGAGGCCGGACGCGCCTTCCCCGACGAGGTGGCGTACGGCGGCTGGCAGATCGACAACCATCTGCCGGGCGGCTTTGCAATGAGCGGCGCCTCGGGCGCGCATTTGCAAAAGAAGCGCCTGACCGAGCCCTACGGCATCCCCTTCCGCTCGCTCTACTCCAAAAACGTGAACAATCTGCTGTTCGCAGGCCGAAACATCAGCGCCTCGCACATCGCCTTTGCTACGGTACGCGTAATGGCAACCTGCGGCGTGATGGGACAGGCGGTGGGAACCGCGGCCGCTCTGATGACCAAATACGGCATGCGCGCCCGTCAGCTCGGCGCCGAACGGATCCGCGAATTGCAGGAGTCCCTCATGGAGGACGATTGCTTCCTGCCGCACATCAAGCGCCCTATTTCCCCGCTCTGCACACCCGAAGCGCTCTCGGCCGATTGGGGCGACGCCTCGGCTCTGCTGAGCGGCGTTGACCGCAAGATCTGGGGCAACGACAACGGCTACTGGGGCATGGTCAACCGCGCCATCACCTACACCTTCCCCGAAAAGACCCATCTCTCTTCGTTCCGTCTGATCGTGGACAGCGATCTCGACCGCGAATACACCGACGGAAACCCGCGTGTGCTCAATATTTCGACAACGCTCTTCCGCCGCCTCGACTACAACTACACCTCCTTCGGATTCCCGAAATGCATGCTCAAGGCCTTCCGTATCGAAGCTCTGGACGGCGACGGCAACTGGTACACGGTGTATGAAACCAACTCCAACCGCCAGCGCATGATCCGCGAATCGCTGGACGTCGACACCACCGCGATCCGCCTCATCCCCTTGAACACCTATTTCTCCGAATCGCTGGGCACCGCCACCTACGGCTCCGCCCAAGCGCATATCTTCTCGTTTGAAGTGCGATAAATACGGAATATTTTCTGGGGGAAACTTCTTAGAAGAAGTTTTCCCCAGGCCCCTTTCAAGAACTTTTAAAAAATTTCTGTTATAAAATTGGTGACTGCTATGCGCTTTCCATATGCAATAGCTCCGCTACCATTTTGGGACGGCTTCTTGCAGAGAAGCCTTCGACCACAAAATGGTCCACAAGATAGTTTTTACATGGAAATTTTATGTTTTTACGTGAACGGTGATTTTTGGAAAGAAGTTCCCCTACGAGCTTGACATGCTCCCCCCATTTCCATGAAACAGAAAAGCAAGGCCGGATGAAACGCAATGTCATTCAGTGAACAAAAACGAAGCCTCCCACTTTGGGGGAGGTGGCACGCGACAGCGTGACGGAGAGGGCTTTGGAAATAAAATCCCCTCTCAGTCGCCCTACGGCGCCAGCTCTCCCGGTGGGAGAGCCTTTCATAATTCCTTAACTGAATGACATTGGGATGAAACGAACTTTGTGGAGCGTTTTGGGTCGCGGGTCCCAAAACGCTTGCGAGAGCATCGCGGCGATACCGTTTAGAGCGAACATCGTTTGCCGCTATGGCAATTTGAGCGTTGCTCAAATTGAGAAGCGAAGCGAAACGCGAACGAAGGTAAATAATTTAGTAATCAAAAATGCTTTGAAAGTTCTTGAAATGGGGTAAAACGTGCAAGCACGTTGGGGGAAACTTCTTCCAAGAAGTTTCCCCCAGATAATATTACACGAACAAAGCTTTTGCCCTTGGAGCAGACCGTACCGCAGGTCAACGGCGCGGGCGGCGGTGAGGTGGCCTTGTCGGTTCCCCAGACTCCCCTTCGGATTGCTGTGTCAGATAGCGCTTAGCCTGCGTAGAAAACAGCTCAAAGTATTTTCCCTGCTTCTCCATCAGCTCGGCGTGCGAGCCGTTTTCGATCAGGCATCCGTTTTCCAAAACGAGGATCTGATTGGCAATGGTCGCACTGGACAGGCGGTGCGACACGAAAACAGTCGTTTTATTTTCGCGTAAGGTGTCGAACTGATTGAAGATCTCCTGCTCGGCAATCGGGTCGAGAGAGGCGGTGGGCTCGTCAAGGATCAGAATGTCGGAATCGGCGTAAAAGGCGCGCGCGATGGCAAGCTTTTGCCACTGTCCGATCGAAAGCTCCATGCCGTTTTGCTCAAATATACGCATCAGCGGAGTATCGTAGCCGTTTGGCAACGCCTCAATGTAGTCCTTTGCCGCACTCTGTTCGGCCGCGTAGCGCACCCGCGCGGGATCGGGCGTGCGATGAATGTCGCCAAAGCGAATGTTCTCCTCCACCGTTACGGCGTATTTGCCAAAATCCTGGAAAATGATTCCAAAGGTCTGATACAGGCTTTGCAGATCGTACTCACGCAGATCCTTGCCGTCCAGCAAAATGCGCCCCCCGGTGGGATCGTACAAACGCATCAGCAGCTTGATCAGCGTGGTCTTTCCGGCACCGTTGAGCCCCACCAGTGCCACCGTTTCCCCGGGACGGATCGTGAAGCTGATGCCCTTCAGAATATCCCGGGAAGTACCGGGATAGCGGAAGGAGACGTTTTGAAATTCCACCGTATGGCCCGCGTTTCGCTCCACCCGGCGGGGCGGATCGATCTTTGCGATCACCGTCCGCTCCTCGTTCATAAAGGTGATGAGGTTGTCGATAAAAAGCGTGCCCTCGTAGATCATGCCCGACGAGGAAATGATCGTGCTCACACAGGTGGCAAGCGAGGCAACCGCCCCCGTATACAGGGAATAGTCACCGATCTTCATATTGCCGTCAAAGACCGAGAGCGCGATCAGAACGTAAAAGCCGAAATTAACCAGGCTCGTCAGAATCCCCAGCCCCGTGTGCCAGAGATTCTCACTCAGGATCAGGCGGCGCAGTCCCTTGTAGTATTCTTGGAAGGACTCCAGATACCGCCCGATGAAAATATCCCCCAGATCAAAGGTGCGCACCTCCTTGACCAGATCCTTATTCACCAACACGCCCGAATAGTATTCCATCTGTCGGCGTTCCTTGGAGCGGCGACGCATATAGCGCACGTGCTTTTTGCGGTAATGGAAATTGATCGCGGCCGAGGGGATTGAAACGGCAAGCACCGCCAGCGTTGGCAATGCCAATCCGGGCGCCGCAAACAGGATCGACAGAAAGCCAACAAACTCGATCACGGTGCTGATCACGCTGAAGGTATCCAGCAGGATCGTGACCGGTCGGCCTCCCGCCTCGCGGTTGGCGTTTTCCATCCGCTCGTAGAAATCCGAATTGTCAAACGATGCCAGATCCAGCTCCTTGCTCTTTTGCATGATCTGCATTTTTACCTGCCGTACCACCTTTTCCGAGGCAATGCGCGTGATCATGCGTTGAAAGGTGTTAAGCAATCGCTTGAGCAAGCGGTAAACAAAGAGAAAGATCAACAGATAAAACACGCTCGATTGCCAGAAATCCGCGCTTGAGATCCCGGCCGTGGCAAGGATCACGTGCAATTCGTTCAGGATCTCCTTGGAGATCAGCGATCCGATCACCGGAGCGATTCCGTTGAGCAAGGCAAACAAGCTTAACACAAACAGGATCCACGGCCCCGTTTGCCACACCAGCTTCATGGTATAGCCAAAGCGGACAAAAAATCCCCCAAACAGCTCGCGGGAAAACCGCCACACGTCGCGCAAATTTTTCGGCGGTTGCACCCGCTCATGCTCGTAGCCCTTTCCACCACCCATCATGTCGTTCCCTCCTTTTGATCAGACGACGCATCGTTCAATTTTCGCAACAACGCCGCAAACGCCGCTTTTTCCTCTTCCGTCAGTACCGCGAAGAAGGCCTCCGCGTGCGCCGTGCGCAGCTTGGCAAGCTCAACGCGATGTGCGATCCCCTCCGGGGTGATGTAAATGCGCGTCACCCGTCGGTCCTGCGCGTCGGTCTCCTTGCGGATGAGCCCGCGCTCCTCCAGACGTGTCAAGGCCTCCGACACCGACTGCGGACGGATCTCCAACCGCGCGGCGATCTCCTGCTGGGAGAGTCCGTCCTCCTTGTGCACCAGATCCAACACGTGTCCCATGCCGCTCGGCTTTCGGATCAGATCCCCCTCGGCTCTCCACGGCTTGCACCGCGCCATCGAGGAAGTCCTCATAAACAACCGCATCAAATCGCGATCCTGCATCCTCTTCTCCTCCGTTTCGTTTGTAAATTAGTAAGGTACCTGTTTAAATTGTATCATAGAAATACGGGTCTGTCAAGGACAAAGAAAAAGATCGCCATGCTTTTTTTGCATAGCGACCCTTTTCATTATACCAAAGCAAACACGCTGCCCGAGATCAGCGACATGATCACGGTGGCCAGGAGCACCCCGCCCAAAGCGGCAACAAACGAGCGCTTGGGTTCCAGCCCGAGCACCGATGCGATCATTGTGCCCGTCCACGCGCCGGTTCCGGGAAGCGGAATCCCAACAAAGATCAACACTCCCCAATAGGAGTATTTCTCAATCGTGCCCTTATGCTTTTCGATCTTGCGATCCAGCCACGCGGCCACACGGTTGAGCCATTTTACACTGCAACGGCGCATCCAATTCAAGAACGCACGGATAAACAAAAGGATAAACGGCACGGGAAGCAGGTTCCCCGCAATGCTAAGCAGCGCGGTCTGCCACCACGGAAGGCCCAAGCCCCATCCGAGCGGGATCGATCCGCGGCACTCGATGATTGGCAGCATGGAGCAAAAAAACACGCATAGCTCCTTGCCAACCGTCTCCAGGAAAAATCGTTCGATCGCTTCTATCATATAAGCCGTCTCCTCATAGTTCAAAATCGCGTTTTTTATATTATAACAAAAAACGCGAACATTGTCAAGTGTCGGGGCGAGAAGTTCCAAAAAACGCACCGTTTTGCAAAACGGTGCGTTGGTGCGATGCGATCGAGGTCAATTATCCCCCAAAAATATAGGCAATGAAAAAGTAAACGGGCAACAAAATGACGAGTACGGGAGCAAGAAACACGGCGACCTGCAAAACGCCCCCAAATAGCTCCGGCGTGATCCTATCGCCGAAAAAATAACACCCAAACGTCGAAAAAAGTGAAAGATACAACGCGCCGCCCAACAAAGTGTTCAAAATTCTCCGCCCTCTCGTTTTAGAAAACCCATCAACAACGCAAAAGACGTTTGCGAACAAAAAGCACCCGTCGATTGCATACACCGCAACCGCAACGAAAGGTTTTTGCAAAGCAGACCAATAAAAGCAGAGCAAAAAAGAAAACACAGTACACAAAATACCAAGCACAAAGAATGAAAGTGAACCCAAGTTTTTCTTCATAAAATCTTTCATACAGTGTCCTCCCCTCTTCGCTCAATTTTTTGAAGCACCTGTTGCAATTGAAGCATCGAAAAACGTGTTCCCGGCACAACCTTTAGTTGGTGCTCGTCCAAATAGATACACAAGGCACGTTTGGGCAAAAATTTTCCTTTATAGTAGACCTCCAGTTCTTCTTTGGAGAGGATCGCAGCCCTTTGAATCTCTTCAAATCCAATCTCCCAGCCCTCTTCCTTACGAAAGGGTACTTTTGACGCAAAGATTCGTTTTTCAAAATCCAACGTAACGTCCGCAGACAAATTCACAAGCCATAAAAGAACCATCAAAAGAAGCGAAATGCCTCCACAGCATAAAGCGAGCAAGTCCCATCTTTGGGAAAGAACGGTATAAAACGTAACGCCCACGCTAAAAACAAAAAATATCGCCAAAAGAACATATACGAGAGCGATCTTTTTGCGTCCGTAGCATTCGAATTTTGCTTGCATTCTTCGTAGCACCTCCTTTCTGTCAAATCGAAAACGTCCCGCCTTCATAATTATAACAAATAGGAGACGGAAAGTCAATAACAAATCAACCCGCACCGTTTTGCAAAACGGTGCGGGTTTTTTCGTCAAAGCTGTTATTTCAAAACCAAAAAGATCACCAGCAGGGATGCCACGATCACGGCGACCGCAACCAATGTAACAAGCAGCGAACGGATATGCTTTCTTTTCGCATCCTCCTCGCTTGCCTTTGGCGCATGCGCTTGAATAAAGCCCGTCTTTTTCAGAATATCGGACAAGGGCTTGTACAGCAGCAACACCACGCCCCCGTTTAACAGAGCCTTAACCAAGTTAAAGGGCAGGAGCATTTTGGGAATCAGTGCCGCAACCTCTTTGACCGGTACCCCCATATAGTACGGTGTTACCAGCAAATTTGCCAGCATCATCACTGCCGTTACGGCAAACACGCCCGACAAAAGCCCCATCATGGCACCGTGAAAGCTTCGTCTGTATTTGTAGATCACACCGGTTACCATCGAAAAGGTAACCGAGGACAGCATATTCATAATCAACCCGTACACACCCGTGCTGCTATGCGTAATCAGCTCCAGCAGCGGCACCAAAATGGCAATGGGAAGCCCGGCAAGAGGTCCAAAGATCAAGGTGCAAAGGACAATCACCGAATCCTTGATCTCCAAGGACAAAAAGGCAACCGGAATTTTTATATACGTCAGTGCAAACGCCAATGCGCAAAACATGGCAACGGCGGTCAACTGCTTTATTTTATTGGAATTGCGTTGGTTTGCATGCATTGCATTCTCCTCCTATAACCAATCAGCTGTTTTTGAGAAGAAATAAAAGAAAAGCCCCAAATTTGCGTGTGCAAATCGGGGACTCGACACGTCTTAGCCAAAAGCGCGACACGTGTTGCGTTATTTCTTCTTTTCTCATCCGGACTTTACCGTCGGTTTGAGAATCTCACTCAATCGGCTTCCTATTGGAAGTTCGCAGACTTGATGGGCTCTCCCCACTTACTGCCGGTATGGAATTTCACCAATCCCCAAAGAATTATTATTCAGGCACCACTGTACAATTTGTAGCAGTTGCCTTTACTCAATATTTTGAATCGGGGAGAAACCGCAAGGGTTTCTCCCCGTAAATCTGTGCTTTATTTAAAATTAAGCAATGATGTTGGAAACGACGCCGGAACCAACGGTTCTACCACCCTCACGGATTGCGAAACGGAGACCCTCTTCGCAAGCGATGGGAGTAATGAGCTCAACAGTCATATCAACGTTGTCGCCGGGGCGGCACATCTCAACGCCTTCGGGAAGCTCGATAACGCCGGTAACGTCGGTAGTTCTGAAGTAGAACTGAGGTCTGTAACCTGCGAAGAAGGGCTTCTTACGGCCGCCTTCCTTCTCAGTCAGAACGTATACATGGCCGACGAACTTGGTGTGAGGATGAACGGAACCGGGCTTAGCCAGAACCTGTCCTCTTTCGATTTCTTCCTTAGCAATACCACGGAGCAGAGCACCGATGTTATCGCCTGCTTCTGCCTGAGGCAGGAGCTTGTGGAACATCTCAACACCGGTAACGGTGGTGGACTTCTTCTCGTCGGACAGACCAACGATCTCAACTACGTCGGAAACCTTAACAGTACCACGCTCAACACGACCGGTAGCAACGGTACCACGACCGGAGATCGAGAATACGTCCTCGACGGGCATCAGGAAAGGCAGATCAGCCTGACGCTCGGGAGTGGGGATATAGCTGTCAACAGCATCCATCAGCTCGAGGATGCAAGCATACTCGGGAGCATTGATGTCGGTGCTTGTGGATTCCAGAGCGTTACGAGCAGAGCCGCGGATGATCGGGAGATCGTCGCCGGGGAAGTCGTAAGAAGAGAGCAGATCGCGAACTTCCATCTCAACGAGATCAAGCAGTTCATCGTCGTCAACCAGGTCGGTCTTGTTCAGGAATACAACGATTGCGGGAACGCCTACCTGACGAGCGAGCAG
>JAFVOP010000020.1 GCA_017505745.1 Clostridia bacterium | reverse complement strand
CAATTTTCAAAGATCATTCGCCGCCGCTCTCGCGTCGACCTTCCTATTATACCACTCCGGTTACCGTTTGTCAATACCTTTTTCAAAAGTTTTTTCAACTTTTTTCGAGGTTTTCTCAGACGCCCGATTCCCTTGCGGTATCCCCACACGCACATTCCTGCGCGGTGAGCCTGTACATTATACTACATCCACTCTTTTTTGTCAAGCATCTTTTTTCACTTTTTTCTCTTTTTTCTCACTTTTGGCGACTTCTACAACTTTCCTGCGACATTTTGGATGACATTCTATGAAAAAAGTCAATACATCAGGAAAAGGCCTTGTCAATTCTTCCAAACATATCATCGGCTGTCTGAAAGCATCAGATTTTCAAGAGTCCGCAATCAAGATCCTCGGCGATCTTCGCAATCGCATGTTCTTCGTTGCTCACGGTAATATGATCCGCCGCTGCTTTTGCCTCAGGGCAGGCGTTTGCCACCGCGATTCCGAGCTTGGCGGTACGAAGCATGGAAATATCGTTGTTATAGTCTCCCACGGCTACCGTTTTTCGAGGATCGATATGCAAAAGCTCCACAAGCTTTTCAATTGCCGTCCCCTTGCCGATTCCCCTGGGCAAAATCTCATACAGAGTTTTTTCCGATCGGATAAAATCGAACTCCCTTGCACGCGGATGTGCATCCAAAATCTCCTTTAAATATTGAAGAGTTTCTTCGCGCTCATCCCCAAACAAAATCTTCGCAATGGGCTCCGTCACCTCGCTCAAACGGCAGGTAACATTGGGCACCCCGGTGACCTTGCGAAAATACTCCATCGCAGAGTTCTCCTTACAGAAATATACGTGATGAAAGGAGTTGACCTGAATGCCGAGGCCCTCGATCCGCTCGTCTGCATACGAAACCAGCTCCAGCACGTCATGCGGAAGCCCCTGCGCCCAAATATAGGATTGTGTGCAAGGATCGTACAGACCTCCCCCATTGTTACAGCCAAACGGTGCGTTGGGATTCACCGCCTCGTAGATATCCCGTACGATCATCGGTGGTCTTCCCGTCACAAAAGTAAACAGTCCGCCCTCCTGCTTGAAATAGTCGATCGCGCGAAGATTTTCCTTGGAGATCGACTTGTCATTACGAAGCAATGTTCCGTCCAGATCGGTACAAAGCAATATCCCTTCAAATTTTTTCATAGCACTCTCCTACGGTGTAAAAACGGGGCAAGATGCCCGAAAGCTCTCGCCCCGTTGGGTACAAATTGATCAGATCTCGGGAATTTCGACCTCGATCTCACGACCGATTGCAGCCGATTTTGCGATGCCGTCGATGATAGCCTGGTTGTACAGGATCTGAGAGGACGGAACGGGAGCCGTGCCGTTCTCCTTGATGGCATCGAGGAAGGTACGGATCTTCAGATCGAAGAGGTTTTCCTTCATCTTGATAACCGGGATCTCGGTCTGGGTCTGCTCGCCGCAAACCTCGTGGTACAGAACCATAGCGCCGCCAACGGTTCCGTTCCAGCACTCGGTGGAAGGAATGCGCAGGCTTCCCTTGGTACCCATGATGATGGTATCACCGGGGGTGTCGAGGTTCATTGCCCATGCAATACGGAAGTCGAGGATGATACCGCCCTCCAGACGAATGAATGCAGCTGCAAAATCGTCTACGCCGAACAGCTTTGCATATTCGGGGTGGCCGGTCTTTACATAGTTGGAGTAGTTGGGATCGGTGCCGAAGAATGCCGACTTGTAGCCCGAAACCGTCAAAGGCTTCGGATAGCCAATGGCGTTGAGCACCATATCCAAAGAATAGCATCCAATGTCACCCAAAGCGCCCAGACCCGCGGTCTTGTCCTCGATAAAGGTGGTGCCAAAGGGCGTGGGAATGCCGCGACGGCGTCCGCCGCCGGTCTGGATGTAGTAGATCTGACCCAGCACGCCGGAATCCACGATCTTCTTGATCATCTTCATATTCGCATCCATTCTGGGCTGGAAGCCGATGGACAGAATCTTGCCGCTGGCCTTTTCCGCCTTCATAACGGCAACCGCCTCATCGAGCGTTACGGTGAAGGGCTTCTCAAGCAGTACGTGCAGACCTGCATTGAGCGCGTCGATTGCGGGCTGTGCATGCTGACGGTTGTAGGTACAAATGGTTACCGCATCCAGGTTGAGGCTCTTATCGGCAAGCAACTCCTTGTGAGACGCGTAATCGGTCTTTACACCCTCTACGCCGTACTTCTCAAAGAATGCTTTTGCCTTGCCGGGAATGAGGTCGGCACCTGCTACGATCTCAACGTCGGGTTGGTTGAGAAGCGCTTTGATGTGCGAGCCTGCGATCCATCCGCATCCGATAAACGCAATGCGAACCTTTTTGCTGGCGTCAACTTCTTTTGTTTCGTGGCTTTCCTTGAAAGCGTCCAAATCCTTATCCAATGCCATGGTAAGATTCCTCCTTATATTATAGTGTAAATCAGTTTCCAATCGATTTGAGGTATGCGCGGCTCTTTGCGGCGCATTCCAGTGCAGTCAATCCCATCGAGGGCTTATCCTGCTCAACCACAACCCAAGACGCGCCTGCCTGCTCTGCAGCCTTCAGGATCGCCGGGAAGTCCTGCTTGCCGTAGCCGACCGGGCGGAACTCGAACGCGCCGGTGTCCTCGCCCTGCGCACCGTCGTCGATGCCGATGAGGGCGTACATGCGCTCGCTCTTCTGGCCGGCGTAGTCCTTG
>JAFVOP010000019.1 GCA_017505745.1 Clostridia bacterium | reverse complement strand
AAGGCAGAGGCCGAGGCGAAGGCCAAGGCAGAAGCCAAAGCAAAAGCCAAAGCAGAGGCCGAGGAAGCCGAACGCGCGGCGATGGAGGAACCATCTGAGGAAACAAAAAAGAAGGAGAAAAAATCCTTCTGGAAACGCGTGAAGGACGGTCTTTCCAAAACGAAAAATGCACTGTTTGGACAGATCGACGATCTTCTGAAAAATTTTGTAAAAGTAGATGAGGATCTTCTGGAAGAACTGGAAGAGGTTCTGATCTGCGCCGATGTTGGTATCAATGCCTCCGAAATGATCATCGACGAATTGCGTGAGCAGATCAAGGACGGCAGACTCAAGGAAAAGGAGCAGGTAACCGCAACACTCCGTAACATTCTCGAGGGCATGATCGGCGCGGGTGAGCCGCTTAACCTTGCTACCGCCCCAAGCGTGATCCTCGTGATCGGTGTCAACGGTGTTGGAAAAACCACATCGATCGGTAAAATCTCCAACCAGCTTCGCAAGCAGGGCAAAAAGGTTGTTGTGGCGGCCGCGGATACCTTCCGCGCGGCGGCGATCGATCAGCTGGCGGTCTGGTGTGAGAGAGCGAAGGTCGATCTGATCCGACAAAATGAGGGAAGCGATCCCGCGGCGGTCGTATTTGACGCCTGCCACGCGGCAAAGAATAAGAATGCCGACGTATTGATCATCGATACCGCCGGACGCTTGCATAACAAGACCAACCTGATGAATGAGCTGGCAAAGATCAACCGCGTGATCGACCGAGAGCTTCCCGGTGCCGCACGTGAGAATTTGTTGGTGCTGGATGCCACCACGGGACAGAACGCCATTTCGCAGGCGAAGGAATTCAAAAACGCCGCGGCTCTCACGGGTCTGATCCTTAATAAGATGGACGGAACCGCAAAGGGCGGCATCGTGATCTCGATCCGTCAGGAGCTGAACATCCCCGTCAAATTTATCGGTGTGGGAGAAAAGCTGGATGATATGCAGGAATTTGATCACAAGGAATTTGTAAACGCATTGTTTGAATGATAAAGAGGAATCCTATGAAAATCGTGTTGGCATCTCGCAATCGCAAAAAGATTGCCGAGCTGAGAACTTTGCTGTCCGAATCCTTTCCTACGATCGAGATCCTATCGCTCGACGATGTGGGGATCCTTGGTGAGATCGAGGAGGACGGACAAACCTTTGAGGAAAATGCGCTGATCAAGGCACGCGTTGCCGCCTCGTCCGGTTACATTGGCGTGGGCGACGACTCCGGACTGACCGTGGATGCGCTTGACGGTGCACCCGGGATCTATTCGGCCCGTTACGCCGCGCGCTGCAACTATGCGGGGGATCACGACGACGAAGGCAACAACCAAGCGCTGTTGCTGAATATGAGAGAGGTTGCCGACGGGGATCGCGGCGGTGCTTTCGTTTGTGCTATTGGATGTGTGTTTCCGGACGGCAGAGAATGGACGGTGCGCGGGGAGGCAAGAGGTCGCATTTTGCGCGAATATCACGGCGCAGGCGGCTTTGGATACGATCCGCTCTTCTTCTACGAGCCTCTGCAAAAGACCTTTGCGGAGCTGACCCCGCAGGAGAAGAACCGCGTTTCGCACCGCGGAAACGCCATTGCGGCGTTTGCCGAAACGCTGAAGGGAGAGCTGGAGAGAAAATGAAATTTTCGGAATATTTTCACATGCGCGGCGTACGCACCGTTTCGGCGGCACTCGGACTTCTGATCGGCTCAACGTTCGCACTGCTTTCCGATTGGCGATACGGAGTGCTGGCAGGCGCCGTTGTTGCGCTCGTGGCCTCCTTTGTCCTTCCGTTTCGGATGTATCTTTCGGATCGCCCCTATGCCAAGCTGAAAAAGACCATTGCTGCGCCGTTTTTGCTGGACGAGCGCGTGCGGTTTACTGTAAAGGACGGAACGGTGGGAGGATTTTTCCTACTGACCGCAAAGAGCATGATCTTTCTCTCACTCGAACGCGGCAATCACCGCCTGGAGCTTTCCCGTGAGGACGTCAAGTCGGTGGTTTTGGGAGAAAATATGACCATCAGTATTTTTCTCAATGAGAAACAGTATATTCGTCTGATTGCAGGGGACTGCGAGGGCATCTATGAGATTCTGCGAGACAACGGATGGAGCACCGTCGGTTGATCGCGCCCGCTTCGTTTTTATTTTGATTATGATTCTAACAGAAAGGTCAAACCATATGATCACTTCAAAGCAACGCGCCTATCTGCGCGGACTTGCAAACGACCTGCCCGCCATTATGCAGATCGGAAAGGGAGGAATCAACGAAAATCTTATCAAAACTCTTTCCGATGCATTGGAGGCAAGGGAACTGATCAAGCTGCACGTTCTGGAAAACTGCGGAGAGCATCCCAAGGCAGTGATCCTTGCGCTTTCCGAGGCCTTGGAAGCCGAGGCTGTTGCCGTGGTCGGCAAGAAGATCGTGCTCTATCGCGCATCCACAAAGGAGCCAAAGATCGAGCTCCCGCGCGCATGATACGGATCGGTATTTACGGCGGTACCTTTTCGCCGCCGCACAACGGGCATATCCAAGCCGCAAAAGCCTTTATGGAACAAATGTGGCTCGATCTGCTCTATGTGATCCCCACGGCGATCCCGCCACACAAGGAGATGGAAATCCCCGTGTCCGCCGCCAACCGCCTGGAAATGTGCCGTCGTGCTTTTGACGGTATTGAGGGGGTGTACGTGAGCGATATGGAGATTGCGCGCGGTGGGCGAAGCTATACGGTGGATACTTTACGGGAGCTTTCGGGAGAGGATCGGCGCCTCTTCCTGCTTTGCGGAACCGATATGATGCTGACTTTGGGGCAGTGGCGCTCTCCGGAAGAGATCTTCCGTCTCTGCTATCCCGTCTACATTCGACGCGATACCGATAAGACGCTGGATCCCTTGATCGTGCAAACGATTGCCGACTATCAAAGCCGCTTTGGCAAGGTGGTTCGGCGCATCGTCACCGAGCCGATCGTGGTATCTTCCAGTGAGATCCGCGAACGGTTGACGCGCGGGGAATCGGTTTCCCATTTGCTTCCGCCTGCGGTGGAAACATACATCAAAGACAATCATTTGTACGTTTGAAACGAAGGAGATGTCGCATAATGAATATGATCACCGAGGAGATGCTTGCCGACCTGCGCGGAGAAATGATGGCGTCGATGTCTTCCAAGCGCTTCCGTCACACGGTGGCTGTGGAAGAGATGGTTGCACGGCTTTGTGGGCTCTTTTGTCCCGAAAACCGGCTTTTGTTGCGTGCGGCAGCGCTTTTGCATGACGTAACTAAAGAAAAGAGCGCGCAGGAGCAGGAGGAGCTGTGCCGGGTCTACGGGCTTGCGGTGTGTGATACCGACCGTCTGGCTCCCAAAACCTTTCACGCGCGCACGGCGGCGGCAAAGATTGCCGTAGATTATCCACAGTTTGCACATCCAACGGTTCTGGATGCGGTTCGGTGGCATACCACGGGGCACGCGGAGATGACACTCACCGAAAAGTTGCTGTTTTTGGCAGACTATATTGATCTGTCGCGCACCTATCCGAATTGTGTTCTTCTGCGCCGCTATTTTTTCGGAGCGAATCCCGAGGAGATGCAGATGGCAGAACGGACGGAGCTGCTTCGCGACACGTTGATTCTGGCTTATGATATGACGGTACGGGATCTTTTGGAAGAGGGCGCTCCCATTGCCGTGGATACGATCGAAGCGCGCAACGAGCTATTGCTTGAAAAGGAGCGCTCCGTTTAATACCGTATTTGATACTTCACTTACATATTTTGTTTCGGTGAGGTATCCAAATGTATCGTTTTTTTCGATTTTTTTGCCTTTTTTTCGCAATTTTGTCGGTTTATTCATCAGGGTCTGTCTGTCAGACCGCTCCGGTGCATTCTGCAACGGAGCCGACCGATCTGCCCACGCAAACCGAGGCGCATAGCCCAAAGATCACCCGCTTTTTGGTTTTGGGAGTTGACCGCCAGGCAAAATTGACCGACAGTATTTTTGTGGTGGCTCTCAATGAGACCGAAAAAAACGTGCGGATCCTGCAGATTCCGCGCGACACCTACGCAAATTATACCGAAAATGACTACCGTAAGCTTAACGGGGCCCTGAATGCGCTTGGAGAGACACGCATCAAAGCCGTGTTTTCCGAGGCGCTGGGAGTTCCGATCCACTATTTCGTCATTCTGGATCTTTCCTGCTTGCGCAATATCGTGGATGCCATTGGCGGTGTGGAAGTGATCGTTCCGCAAGATATGGAATATTCCGACCCCGCGCAAGGACTGCAGATCCAACTGTCGCAGGGGCTTCACCGGCTCGACGGTCGACACGCAGAGCAATTCGTGCGCTACCGCTCGGGCTATGTGAACGCGGATCTTGGAAGGCTGGATGCACAAAAGATCTTTTTACAGGCGTTTGCAAAAAAATGCTGCGCATTGACTGCCTCCCAGCTACTCAAGGTAACGGGACTGGCTCTTACCAAGCTGCAAACCGACATTGGGGTGGTGGATGCGCTTCGAACTGTTTCGCTGCTTCGCGAGTGCGATACCGAGGGGATTCCCATGGCAACCGTTGCGGGACAGGCCGCGCAAGGGAAGAGCGGCGCGTGGTATTATGTACTCAACCGCGAGGGAGCATGCCGTATGATCAATGACTACCTGCTGCCCGAAACGGTTCTGAAACCGATAAACTTTGACCGGCGCGGATTCTTCGACCGCCCCGATTATCAATATTTTCATGCGATCTACGCCGCTTCAGAGGACGAATTACCTCTGAACTGACGGGATACAAAAGAAAGGATGTTACCAATGGAAGAAATGCTGAAAGAACAACTCCCGTCGCTGGAGAATGCAACACCGGAGGAGCTTGCGCATGCAATCTTTGACGTTCTCGATGCCAAAAAGGCGCAGAATATCAAGGTGTTGCGTGTGAACGATCAAACCGTGATCACCGATTATTTTGTGATCTGTACCGGTAATTCCTCCACACAGGTGAAATCACTTGGCGGTGAGGTGGAATATAAGATCGGCTTGCGCGGTGTGGATCCCGCACATTTTGAGGGGCGGGACAACAACGGATGGATCGTGCTGGATTACAGCTCGGTGATCGTGCATATCTTCAACCGCGAAAACCGTGACTTTTACAAGCTGGAAAAGCTGTACGGCGATGCCGAGGAGATCGTATTTGCCGGAATTGACGATAAGATTGGAGAGGAACAATGAAGTACAACTTTAAAGAGATCGAACCGAAATGGCAACGAAAATGGGAAGAGGCCGGGGCGTTTTGCGCCGAGGATTTCTCGGACAAGCCCAAGTATTATAACCTGGTAGAATTTCCGTATCCCAGCGGCGCGGGTATGCACGTAGGACATATCAAAGCCTATTCGGGTCTTGAAGTGGTTTCGAGAAAAAGAAGAATGCAGGGCTATAACGTGCTCTTTCCCATCGGATTTGATGCTTACGGACTGCCCACCGAGAACTACGCCATTAAAACCGGTCTGCACCCCAGAGTGGTAACCGACCGCAACATCGAAAAGTTTACATCGCAGCTCAAGCGCGTGGGATTTTCGTTTGACTGGTCGCGCGTGGTGGACACCACGGAGGAGGACTACTACCGCTGGACGCAGTGGATCTTCCTCAAAATGTTTGAAAAGGGATTGGTCTTCCGTGACAATGCGCTGGTCAACTATTGCCCGAGCTGCAAGGTTGTGCTTTCCAACGAGGACTCCCAGGGTGGAAAATGCGATATCTGCCACAGTGATATCGTGCAAAAATCCAAAACCGTGTGGTATCTGCGCATCACCGAATACGCTGATAAGCTGCTCCAAGGGCTGGAGGATGTGGATTATCTCCCCAACGTCAAGCAGCAGCAGGTAAACTGGATCGGCAAATCCACGGGCGCATTCGTCAACTTCTCGCTCAAAGAGATCGGTGAAACGCTTCGCATCTATACCACGCGCCCCGATACGCTCTTTGGCGTGACCTTCATGGTCATCGCGCCCGAGCATCCGATCATTGAGGCCAACCGCGACCGCATCAAGAACATCGATGCGCTCGACGCCTATAAGGAAGAATGCGCGAAGAAGACCGAGTTTGAGCGCACCCAGCTCGTTAAGGAGAAGACCGGCGTTTGCATCGACGGACTGACTGCCATCAACCCCGTGAGCGGAAAGGAAATTCCGATCTACATTTCCGACTACGTGATGATGGGCTACGGAACAGGCGCCATTATGGCGGTTCCCGCACATGACGAACGCGACTGGGCCTTTGCCAAGAAGTTTGGCATTGACATTATTGAGGTCATCAAGGGTGGCGATATCGCCACCGGCGCATATACGGGGGACGGCGAAATGGTCAATTCGGAGTTCCTCAACGGCTTTACCAACAAAAAGGATTCGATCGCTCGCATGCTTGAGCATCTTGAGGAAAAGGGCATTGGCGAGAAGGGCGTTCAGTACAAGATGAAGGACTGGGCCTTCAACCGCCAGAGATACTGGGGCGAGCCGATCCCGATCGTGCATTGCCCGCATTGCGGAATCGTACCCGTGCCGTATTCCGAGCTGCCTCTCAAGCTCCCCACCGTGCAAAACTTTGAGCCCGGCGAGGGCGGCGAGAGTCCGCTTGCCAAGATTGAGGCATACGTCAACTGCAAATGCCCCAAGTGCGGCAAGGATGCCAAGCGAGAGACCGATACCATGCCGCAGTGGGCGGGATCTTCCTGGTATTTCCTTCGCTATATCGATCCCAAAAACAGCGAGGCCTTTGCCGATCGCGAGAAGCTGAACTACTGGCTCCCCGTAGACTGGTACAACGGCGGTATGGAGCACGTGACGCGTCACATGATCTATTCGCGCTTCTGGCATAAGTTCCTCTACGATCTCGGAGAGGTTCCTTGCGCCGAGCCTTACGCAAAGCGGACCGCGCAGGGACTGATCCTCGGCCCGGACGGCGATAAGATGTCCAAATCCAAGGGCAACGTGGTAGATCCCAACGACGTGGTGGATATTTACGGCGCCGACGTTCTCCGTACCTACGTCCTCTTTATGGGCGACTATGCGAGCGCGGCCCCCTGGAACGAAAGCTCGATGAAGGGCTGCAAGCGGTTCCTCGAGCGCATTGCCGATCTGATGGATCTTGTGAAGGGCGAGGGCGTAACGCCCAAGCTCGAAACGGCCTTCCATAAGACCGTAAAGAAGGTCTCCCTTGACATTGAGGATCTGAAATTCAACACTGCCATCGCGGCTATGATGACGCTTCTCAACGACATTGCCGACGTGGGCAGCATTACCCGCGACGAGCTGATGACGCTGGTTCGTCTGCTTTGCCCCTTCGCGCCTCACCTGTCCGAGGAGCTTTGGGAGATGCTTGGCGGAGAAGGGCTCTGCTCGCTGGCTCCCTGGCCGATCTGGGATGAAAACAAGACGGTGGAGAGCACGGTAGAGGTAGCGGTACAGGTGAACGGAAAGGTGCGCGGCACGGTTTCTCTGCCGCTCAACTGCCCGAAGGACGATGCCATTGCCGCCGCCAAGGCCGATTCCAAGGTTGCCGCGCTGATCGAAGGAAAAACGGTGATCAAGGAGATCAGCATCCCCAATAAGATCATCAATATCGTTGTGAAGTGATCTCAAAAAAGGGGATTGACAAATGGGCGGGATCCCGCAGGTCGGGATCCCACCCAAAAGGAGGACGCTTTGAAATATCAGGTTGCGATCTATTCGGGTGACGCGGTGTTTGCCCGTATGCTGGAATTGGATTTTTTTATGCGCGGCACGCCCGTGCTTCGCGCTGAGCAACCGATGAAGGATGTTTTTTCAGAGGTGGCGATCCTGGATCTGGACACCTGTACGATGCCTCCCACCGATACCTATCGCCGTCTAATCGGCTTTACTTGCAACTCTCGGCTACTCACCGACGAGGTGCGCCGTCAATGCTCCCTCATTTTGCATCGGCCGTTTGAGATGCGGCTGTTGCGGGAAGAGGTATTCCAAGCGGATATGTATGCGGAGCGGATCCAACCGATGGAGCCTACGCGAAGCAAGCGAAGACCGCTCCTGCACATACAGCTGGAGGGTACCCATCTTGCCGTGGATTCTTACACGGTGGAATTGACTTTGAAAGAAGCACAGGTGATGGAGCTGCTCCTGGAGCGGCGCGGAGAAGCGGTGCCGCGGGAGGAGATCTCCGAGCGGATCGGAGAATCGGCCTCAAATAAGGCTGACGTCTACGTGTGCTATCTTCGCCGCAAGCTCGACGAGCCGCTGGGCATCAAGCTGATCCATACGGTTCGGGGGCTGGGGTATTGTCTTAATTAGCATTTTCTTTTGCTTGCTTTGACAAGCACTCATTTTATCAATATTTTTTCAAGAAAGGAATTCAAAATGTCTGAATGTACACATGATTGCTCCACTTGTTCGAGCAATTGTTCTTCAAGAAAACAGGAAAGCCTGCTGATCCCGGCAAACGAGCTCAGTGAGGTCAAGCATATCATTGGTGTGGTAAGCGGAAAAGGCGGCGTTGGAAAATCGCTGGTTACCTCTATGCTGGCAGTGTTGCTCCAAAGAGAAGGCTACAAGGTTGGTATTCTCGATGCCGATATTACGGGACCTTCGATCCCCAAGGCGTTTGGAATGAAAAACGTAGAGGTGTTTGGAGATGACAACGGAATGATCCCGCCCTCTACCACAACGGGGATCGACGTGATGTCGGTCAATCTGCTTCTCGGTGACGAGACCAAGCCCGTGGTTTGGCGCGGCGCGATGATTGCGGGAACCGTTCAGCAGTTCTGGAAGGATACCATCTGGAATGCCGACGTATTGCTCGTCGACTGTCCTCCCGGCACGGGCGACGTTCCGCTTACCGTGTTCCAGAGCTTGCCGCTGGACGGCATTGTGATCGTTTCCAGCCCGCAGGATCTGGTGTCCATGATCGTTAGCAAGGCGGCCAACATGGCAGACATGATGAAGATTCCCGTATTGGGACTTGTAGAAAACATGAGCTACGTCAAGTGTCCCGATTGCGGCAAGGAGATCAAGGTGTTTGGCGACAGCCACATCGAGGAGGTAGCCGAGAAGTTCGGGTACGATCTGCTCGCGCGCATTCCCATGGATCCCAAGCTTTCGGCACTTGTGGACCGCGGCATGATCGAACTGATGGAAAACGATTATATGGACGGCGCAGTACAAAAGATTATTGAAAAGCTGCAGCTGCAACAAAAATAAGCGCAATGCAAGGTCGCGGGCACGGAGAAATCCGTGCCCGCGATTTTATAATACAAACAGGTCGGCGGCAGATTGCACAACCGACCTTTTCTTTTTTGCGTCCTCTTCTTGCTCTTTTGTGCAAAATGACGAAAATGCATGCTTAAATATAAAACAATTTGACAAATATGGAAGTGTATGCTATAATAAAAGCGAGGAAATTCCCCTCGAAAACTAAAAAAAGATAGAAGGAGGTCTTTTTTATGAAAAAGTACGTTTGTATGTTGTTGATGTTCTGTATGTTTTTGGGCTGCTTTGCCGGCTGTAACGTGGCCGAAAAAGACCCCATAGACTCCACGGAGCAACCGACGGAGAGCCAAAGTGAGGGGGCCGAAACGCAGACGACGAGCACTTCTAAACCGGCTACTAATGAACCACCATTCCTTTGTGTGAGCAATGGGGAAATCTCGGTTGGTGCGTGGCGCGGCACATATTCGTGGACGGTTGAAAATGAAGACGGAGAAGGGAGGACCGTTCATGCGGATAGTGAGCATCCGCTAGATTGTCTCGAAACCATTCAATCTACTTTTGAAGCAATGAAAGTTTCCCAGGATACTACGCTTGCGTTGGATTTTGAATTTGCACCAACGAGTATCATGGTGAGACGCTATAACTTGAAAGACGCGGACTCCGGAGCTTATGAGGAAATTCCGGTCAACGGCAGTTCGATTGAGGTTCGGTCCGGTGCGTATCTCTATGAGGTTATAGCAAAATGGGAAAGCAACAACACTCTTTATAGCGGAACGGTTCAGTATGCGTTCTGTACGGAAAATTAAACTGTTGATTTTTTGATTAATTAAATAATGAAAAGGAGGTCTTTTTTATGAAAAAGTACGTTTGTATGTTGTTGATGTTCTGTATGTTTTTGGGTTGCTTTGCCGGCTGTAACGTGGCCGAAAAAGACTCCGAAAACGGCTCGAGCATCGATTCGAGATTTGAAACGGATAAGGGCACTGTAGATCAAACCGAGAAGGACGAGACATGGCTTGAAGGGATTGATTCCTTGGACGAGGTCAATTATTATGCTGGGTTAATGGTACTGATGGGGAAAGAGTCCTCTCAAACGATGGCAAATGCTACCTCTGCGCCGTCGGTGTCTCCTTTGAGCGTTTCGCAAAGCTACACGAAGCGGACAGACTATTGGAATATTTCCAATGAGCAAATGACCATTACGATTGCGATCTGTTTTACAATTGAGGTGACCGAAGCGGACACTTTTTTGGCTTCCAAGGTTGGAATTGGCACGGTAAGCGTGATGATTACCGATTTAAAGGTGCGTGTAACCGAACCCAATACGGTTGGCAATACGCCTCTTTCTATGATCACGTTTAAAAACGGAGAAAAATACTATTCCTGCCTTTCCAAACTGAATGATTTGCAGAGCGGCGAAAACAAATTTTATTCCAATCAGTATATCGATGGCTTTTGTGTAGTAGATACGTCAGAAACCGACGGTTGGTTTTCGGTGGCAATCGATATGGAAAATCAAACGATGACTGCTTGTGATTGGTCTGCTTATCGGCAAGAGCAATCCGATGGGGAAAAGCAACCGTTGGAGCTCGTGGGTGACGGCATCGAGTTTTATCATGGATATCATGTGTTTACCTTGGATAGCCTTTTGAATTACTACCGGAAACCGTCGAGCGAAGGTGAAACCTCGGAGAAGCCGTCGGAATCCGGTACAAACCCGTGGGATAGCGTCCATCTCGAAAGTGGGATGTCGGCGTCTAGAGTTGAGGTTGTTGAAGTGGACCAAAAGAATATTCCAGGTCAACGGTTAGCCTTCAATCTACTTTTCGTTGACAACCTTCAAATGGGAAGCCGTTCGTTTTTGATGTTTGAATCCGAAGAGGAATTTCGGCAATTTGTGGAGGGCTTTTCCGATGCCGAATTTGGACAAGAAAAAAAGGTCGCTTTGATGGAAGCGGTAAAGCAGGTGAATTTTGAAGACGAGTACTTGATTGCGGTGATGGCACAATACTGTGCTTCGGACGTTGATGAAAACGGAAACGGATTTGGTATCAATGAGGTGATCCTGCAGAATTATACGCTTCTGTTTATCTATGAGTCTATGTATACAGGAAAAGGCCAAAACGACGGTTATTGCCAATCTTCTTTCCTTACCGTAAAAAAATCGGATTTTCAAAATGGAATTGGAAAGTATGAGATCTATGCATACAGTACCCAAAATGCGCGTAGCTGGGCCAGCTACTATTATCATCATTATCAAATGACGACGATTGTCTCGTATCACTGATTTCTTGCGGCAACCGCAAAAGCGGTTGCCGCTTTTTATAAAAAGAAACGGCTCCACCATCCCAACGGGATGGTGGAGCCGTTTCTTGCATCTGAAATTACTTGTTGATAATGGTCACGCCTGCGGGAACGATGCCGGTTTGCTCGTAAACGATGGCGTTGATCTGTGCCAGTTGAGCGGGTTGCAGAGTGTCGGCGCTGACGATGATGCTTGCGGTGTCCCCATTGAGCACGGCCACGCATTGCTCAAAACCCTTGGCGGTGATGAGCGATTCGATGTTGGCTTCCTTTTGGATCTCGTCGGCAATCGCCGCGATTGAAGCCAATGCTTCGGTTTTCGCGCTTTCGGTGGAGTCGGTGTTGTCTACCACGGCCTGGAGTACCTCCAGGGCCTCGTCGCGTGCCTTTTGACGGCTGATCTGGGTGGCGGAGAAGTAGGTGGTAGTGGAATCGGTGGAGGTGGTGTCTTCTTCCTTGTTGAGACTGTCGGAGATGTTGCCGCTGGGTTGATCGTAGCCGTCGTAGCCGTCCTTGACGTTGGAGCCCGAGAAGAGCACCCAATTGAGGAGTACGGCAACGCCGATCAGAAAGACCGAGCAGGCAATGATCAGATTCCGTCTGCCGATCTTCATGACGATGGCTTTGAATTTGTTGGATTTCGGGATTTCGCTGAGCGCGGTGGATTGCTTTTTCATAGGTGGTTTCCTCCTGTAGTTTGTTTCGCTATAGCATATGAACGCGGCAGACAGAATATGCCGCATTTTCCTTTTTTGTGCATGCTTTTTGGCTTTTATTTGCCGGCCTCGGTGACGTAGATGCGGTTGGAGGAGACGTGAAAGCTTGCGCTGATGAGCGCAATCAGCTCCTTTTGAACCGAGGGGCTGGAGCCTCCGCGACAAACGATGCCGATTCCCGCAATTTGGGGAGCCGAGCGTGAGAGATAGAGTGCGGTGGCGTTGGAGCCGCTTCCAAGGATTACGTATTCCTCGTTTCCGTTGGGATACTCGGTGGCATAAACCTCCTCAAAGCCTCCCGCCAGCGTGACGATTGCCGTGACCCCACTCACCCCATTCACCGATTCGCAAAGCGTTTTTACCCGCCCCTCCAGATAGGATTGATAGAGCACCAGCTCGTCTTCACTCGGAGAGTAGGGCGAGGGCTCTGCCGTTTCCGTTGGTTGCTCCCGCGTTCCTCCAAAGAGCAACAGCGCCACTCCAACAATGGCACCGATCACAATGATCCACAGTCTTGTTTTTCCTCCTTTTTCACCGTCTGTTGCGGGATTTTTCAAAAAATCAAACACAGTAAGCCTCCGTTATTCAATGGCACAGACACAGTCACATTCCAACAGCTCTTTTACAAAGCGCTCAATTGCCTCGGGATCCTTCCAGATGGCCCGACCGCTGAGGATCACGGTCACGCGTGTGGGGCGAAGCGCTTCGTTTTCGGTGCTCCATCGTACGTCGCAGCGCAGATCCTCCGCGTCAATTGAGAACTCTGCCTGCAGTGTCTGTGTCAGCATTTGGGTAAAATAAAGGGTAGAAGCCCCCTCCAATGCTTGGTTCAATTCTTCCTTGTAGGAATCCTCGTTTGGAAGGTCAAGCTCGGGGAGCTCCCATTCGCCGTTCAAAAAAGCCTGTAAAGCGGGGATTGCATCTTGGATTGGCGAGAGTAACACACAAAGCAGAAGCAGGGAGGTGAGCAGCTTGATATACTTAGCAAGCCCACCCCCGGGGGCAAGAAGCCCTACCAGCGCCGCAAGGAATGCGGTGGAGATCAAAGCGAGAAAATAGGTTTGCATGTTGCCCTCCTTTCGTCAGCCCAAAGCGACCGTGCAATGCGCAAGGAGCGTGAGGGATAAGAGAAACACCGACGAGCAAATGCAAACGGCGGCAACCAAAAAGCCGAGCAAGGAGGCGAATTCCTCCAAAAGCTTTTTCTCGCCGTCGCATCCCAACACATCGGCAAGGGAGGCCGCCAGCTGCCAGGTGAAGCGGAGGAGCAACAGCTCCACCAGTGTGGGAAGCAGAGTCAGCAGCAAAAGCAGAATGCCGCAGATTCCCACCGTTCCGCGCAGGAACCCAACGCTTGCGCTCACGGTGCGCAAAAGCTCGGAGACCGAGCCTCCTACTACGGGGATCAGGGTTCCGGCGGCAAATTTTGCGCTCCGCATGGCAAGTGTGTCGCTGCGCGCAGCCAGGGTGGTTTGCGCGCCCAGCATGGCAAGAAGCAGCATCATAAGAAAGGATAGGGCGGTGGTGTAGTTTTTTTTGAGTGTGGTGAGCAGAGAACCGGTTCGCAGATTGGCATCTACGGCATGGACCAACGCCAACGCCATGCAGATGCCACAAAATGGAAGAATACTTCGACTTACCAGGTTTTCCATGATCCCCAAAAACAGGGAGAGCCCCCCGGAGGCAGCAACCGCCGAGGCAACGTTTCCGCCCATGGCGTAGAGCGCTCCCATGAGCGGAATCGAGGCGGTGGTAAGCGCATTCAAGGTTGAAAAATAGTCGGTGACGCTCTCCAAGGAACGGGAACTCCAACGGATCAAGGCAACCGTAATCAGAAGGGTGGCGCAAAAGGAGAAGGCTTTGGCAAGCCCCTCGCTTCCAAATGAAGTTTTTAGGGTGCGGCAAACAGCCGATAGGATCAAAATGCCGCATAGAGGCGCAAGGATTTGAAGGCAATCCTGCAGACGCAGGCCGATCAGATCAAGCAGCGTATGCAGCAGATAGGAAAAACGGCTCATTTCCTGCACTGCGACTCCTACCTCGTCCGTATTCTTGGAAAACAGCTCTTCAGGGAGCAGCTCTGCAATATCCTCGGGGATAGCCTCCAAAAAATCGAGGTATTCCTCAGGCAATTCTTCTCCAATCTCGTGGGACTCCTCCTCGGCAGAGACGTTCAGTGACAGCGTCAGGAGAAGCACCGGGCCAAGGAGTAGCAGGAGGATTTTTTGAAATGTCGATCTCAAGTTCATGGTGAAGTCCCCAAAGTCAGCAAAGCCTGTGCCAAGTCCAGAATTTCATGGATCATGGGCAGACATAAGAGTAAAATTTCCACTTTTCCGGTCCATTCCACCCCATTTGCCGCGGCCGTTTCTCCACATTCCCGACAGATGTCCGCACAAATTTGGGAAAGCAGAGCAATGCCGAGCGCCTTGAACAGAAGCTTTGCGTATTCGTCGGTTCCGCTTAGCTCCGTTAAGGAGGCGAGATAGCCAACGAGCGGTGCTCCCGCCCGCAAAGCAGCAAGACCGAACAGAATCACCACTCCGATACGGATCAAGGGTAAAAAATCGGATTTCCATTGCTTGACAATCAGGGCAGCTGCAACGCCCACGATCCCAAGCATACCAAAGGTCAAGCTACTCATTGCCTATATCCCAAATACCGAAACGATGAGGTCAAACAACTCCCCAATCTGACGGATCAGCAGCATCAGGGCCACAAGGATCCCCGCAATGGTTACAAAGGTTGCTTGCTCGTCGCGTCCGCTTTTGCTCAGGATCTGCGAGGATACGGCAACCAGAATCCCGATTCCCGCCACCTTGATGATCAGAGAAATGTCCATTTGAAAAAGTCCTCCGTTTTTTGCATTTACCAAAGCAGGATGGCTGTGCCGATCGCTACACAAAGACGAACAGTGGTTCCAAGCTTGATCCGATTGGGCAGTGCCTGCTCCAGCTTTTCCCGTTGACGTTGCAGGGCTTGCAGATAGTAATCGCACCGCTTGAGCTGCTCCTCGCGGTAGCTGCTCCCAAGCTCCCGTGCCAAAGAAGAAAGCAAACGGCGACTTTCGAAATCAAGATACGGGAGTGCGCCATGCAACGTGTCTGTGAGCGAGGATACCGGCTTCCCTCCTGAGCAGGCCCGTAGCAGATCGCGATCCGCCAATCCCAAAATGCGATCGATGGGCATCAGATAGCAATCGATCTGTCCACGGATATAAAGCAATAGCTCCATCCAAGCGTCAAGCACCGAGAGGCGTTTTTTTTCAAACCGAGCATAGGCGCCTGCAGAGAGCACTCCGGCCAAAAGCACAAGCAGGCCCCCAAAAAGCTTGATTGCCGTTGTGCTCATGCTTCCAAGCGCTTGATTTCTGCATCCTTCCAAGAGGTGCATTGATATTGGATCCTCCCGTGCTCGCGGCGAAGTCCAACGTAGGTTCCAAAGGTTTTGGCCAGGTGAAGTGCACGGATGGCGGGACGTTCCAAAAGCTCGGAGAGCGCTTCGGCGTGCGCCGAAGCGACCAGCGGAACTCCGCAGTGTGAGGCAGTAAGGATGGCCTGCGCATCTGCGGCGCTTCCAATCTCGTCGCACAGGATCAGATCGGCCGAGAGACTGCGCACCGCGATTTCGATGCCTCGCTCCTTGGGGTAACCGGCAAGTACGTCGAGCAACAGGTCGCGTCCCTCTAAATCATAGCAAAGCTCCTCACGCGTGTCCACCACCACCGTGCGCAGTCCCATTCGACCGGAGGCCGCTTCCTTTGCAATCGCGCGAAGGACCGTGGTTTTTCCAACGCCGGGAGGCGCATAGAGCAATATCCCGTGCAAAGCGCGTTCGCTGCGCAAATGTTGCAGGAGCGGAGAGACGTCCACGCGGACGCGGTGGGGCAGACGAATGATCAGCCCCGTTACCGCACTCACTCCGATCACCTCTCCCTTTTCCAGCGCCGCTCTTCCGCATACGCCCACGCGAATGCCGTTTGGAAGAGCCAGATATCCTTGGCAAATGCTTTCCTGAAAGGCATAAAGCGAGCCGCCGCACATGCGCTGCAGGAGCTCTTGCATGTCTTGCTCGGTGAGGGTAACTCCGAGAGAGTAGGAGGTGCCTGCAGCGGTGATCGTTGCTTCGCGTTCGCTATGCAGACGGATCTCTTCGATGAATCCGGAGACCTTACATTGCTCAACCGCTTCGCAAAGCTCGCGGGGAAGAAGGGTGGAAAGCTGCGGAGGAAGTATGGGGGAGGGGCGCGCAACCGTTGTGATGATCTGCATGTGTTTGTCCTCTCTTTCTTGCTTCACTATATGTCAGCTTGTTCGAAAGTAGAACTTTTTTGCCTTGCCTCATATACTGGTAGCAAAAAAAGGAGGGAATGACTATGTTGATCCACAAAAAAGGAGAGGATGCGTATTTTGCCGCATCCAACAGCGCGGAGGGCTTTTGCAGCTATTACCCGAGGTGCTTTGATGCCGAGCGCATCCAACGGGTATATGCGGTAAAGGGCGGGCCAGGGACCGGAAAAAGCTTCTTTTTGCGCGCGGTTGCCGAGGCCGGAGAAGCTTGTGGGTGGAGGTGTGAATATATTTACTGCTCCTCGGATCCCAATTCGCTCGACGGCGTGATCCTGACGGGGGAGGGTCGTTGCGTGGCGTTGGCAGACGCTACCGCGCCGCATGTTTACGAGCCCTCGTTGCCGGGAGCGCGTGAGGAGATCGTGGATCTCGGCGCTTTTTGGGATCCTCAAAAGCTGGAGGGGAAAATCGGGGAGATCCGGCGCTGTAATCTGGAAAAATCCAAGGCCTACCAACGGGCATATCGCTTTTTGCGCAGTGTTGGGGAGACGGGGCGCGCGATCGATGAGCAAATGCTTCCGTATATCAAAAAGGATGCGATCGTTCGGTTTGCCGAAAAGCAGATGCGCGGGATTCCCGAGGGGGAGGGCTACCGCATTGCCCCCGCCTTGATTGCATCGGTAGGCATGAAGGGATGGGTTTGTTTGGATAGCTATGCCGCAAACGCCGATCGCGTGGTTTGGATCAAGGACTACCACGGCGCGGCGCAGCACCTGATGCAAGCGCTTGGAGAGCTTGCGGTTAAAAAACGTCTGTCGGTTCGTATCTCACACGATCCGATCTGCCCCGAGAAAATAGACGGACTCTTTTTGTGCGAAAGTAAGACGGCGTTTCTGATTCTCCCCGAGGAACGAAAAAAAGCGGAAGAAAAAGCGGTGGATATGCGACGCTTTGCGGAAACGGCGCGCATGCAATCGGTACGCCGAACGGTTCGGAATCTGGAGCGGATGCGGGAAGCCATGCTGGCAAGCGCGATGGACGAAATGGCGCGCGTGAAGGAATGGCATTTTCAACTGGAGGAGATCTATAGCGCCGCCATGGATTTTGCAAAAAAAGAAGCTTTTACAAAAAGCTTCTGTGAGAAATTATTTCACTTGCCAAAAGACGAAACCTGTGATACAATATAGGAGAAAACAAAAGGAAGGATAAAAGGCATGAAGGTGGTATTGTTTACGCTCAACGGGTCCTGGGTGCATACGTCGCTGGCATTGCGATGCTTGCGGCCGCCCTTGGAGCGCGAGGGCTTTGCGGTAACGTTGCTGGAGGGCACGCTACGGGATCGCTCGGCGCATCTTTTGGAAGCGCTTTATCGGGAGCAGGCCGACGTTTACAGCTTTTCCTGCTATATCTGGAATCTGGAGGAGATGCTGGCCCTGGGCGAGTCGCTTCACGCGGTCCTGCCCGATGCGAAGATCGTTTTGGGCGGTCCCGAGGTTTCCTTTGCCACCGAGCGGTTTGACGCGATGCATTGGATCGAGGCGATCGTATGCGGAGAGGGCGAGGAGACCCTGCCCGCGCTTTGCCGTCAACTGCGGGACGGTCTTTTGCACGCGCGCGTGATCCAAGGAACCCCGCACGCCATCGGGAACGACGGGATCCTGTACCGCGAGGGAGAGGGGAACGGCAGTATTCTTTACTACGAATCCTCGCGTGGGTGCCCGTATCGCTGTGCCTACTGTTTGTCCTCTGCCACCGAGGGACTGCGCCTCAAATCGGTGGAGCAAACGCTCGACGATCTGATGCGATTTGAAACATTGCACGCCGATTGCAAGATCATCAAATTTGTTGACCGCACCTTCAATGCCAACGTCGGGCGCGCCAATGCCATTTGGCAGGCGCTTCTCGACGGGCGCTTCACCAAGCATTACCACTTTGAGGTCTGCGCGTCCTTGCTGAGTGAAGAAAGCTTTGCGATTTTGTCCCGCTTCCCAAAGGGGAAGATCCAGCTCGAATTTGGCTTGCAAAGCACCAACCCCGAAACGCTTGCGGCAAGCTCGCGCCACATTGACCCGCATCGCGTGATCGAGGCGGTCAGGCGCATCCATTCGGTTGGGAACATTCACGTGCATCTCGATCTCATTGCGGGATTGCCGTATGAGACCTACGCGCGGTTTGCCCGCTCCTTTGACGAGGCCTACGGCTGTTGCGACCTGTTGCAGCTTGGATTTTTAAAGCTGCTTTACGGCACGAAATTGCGCGAAAAAAGTGCGGAATACGGCTACAAATGTCTTCCGCACACGCCTTATACCGTGCTCGAAAGCCGATGGATCTCCTATCCCGAATTGCAACGCCTGTCACACATTGCCGAGGTTTTGGAGCGTTACCGTGAAAGCAACCGCTTTTCGCACGCGCTCTGGTATCTCGACCCCTTGATGACGTCGCCCTTTGCCTTTTGGGAGGGGCTGTCCGACTATCTTAAAGAACACGATCCAAGACCGTTGCAAAAGATCTCTCAGCCCGACGCCTTTCGGTATCTGTTGCAGTACACGAAAACCTTGGACGGCGTGAACGAAGAAACGCTGAAAGAGATGCTCGCCGCCGACTTCTCCCAACATGAGAATAAACGCCCACCGGCGTTTTTAAGAGGATAATAAAAAAAGAGCTCCTAGGGGGCTCCCATAAAGCAGGTTTTCCCTGCCGATCAATCCATTTCGTAGGGGCGTTCTGTGAACGCCTGCAGGCGAACGAAGTTCGCCCCTACGGATTGGAAAAGCTTGCTTGGCAGGAAGCCAATAAGCACGCCGACAGATTTTCAGGATCTGCCGGCGTTTGTTTTATTTTGTTCGATAAATTGGAATTTGTCAGTCAACTGTTCTTTTATATTTTTCCAAATAATAATAATCCAAATCGACTGCTCCATGTATTACATGGCCATGAGCTTTATGCAAAGTTCCTTCGTGGATAAAGCCCAGTTTTTCAATTAGTTTTCTGGAAGTAGTATTATAAGGGAAATGGCTAACAACGAACATCTCAACATCCATCTTTGTGAACCAAGTATTTAATAGATTGCTGACTGCTTCATAAGCATAGCCATTGTGCTGATATTTACGATTGATACCGAATCCAAATTCGTATGCTTTTATTGCACGGTCAGCCTTTCTCAAACTAATTATACCAATTGTTTTGTTTTCCTTTTTTAATACAATCGCATACCTGGATTGGGTCATAAATTTCTCTAAAAGTTCGTCAAATTCCTTATCCATTTTTTGATATGCATGGTAACCGCCTCCATCCAAGCACCATTGCTCGTCCGATAAAATCTCAAACAAGTCTTGCTTGTCACACTCCTGGAAATCACGCAAGAGTAGTCTTGGGGTTTCAATTTCAATCATGATTATTCTCCACTCGTTGATTCTGTTATTATATATTCTTAGCTAGCATACTGCAAAATTCATATTTATTGTTCTGTTTAATGGAGCCGGTTTCGTCTTTGTATTACAAGGGCACAGGGCAAAGCCCATACCCTTAAGGTTGTGCGCATCCCGAGGTTCTCCCTTTGGGAGAATTCCCGCGGTAGCGGGTGAGAGGGGAATCTTGCAATTATTCGCCCTCTCCGTCGGCTACGCCGCCACCGTTTTGCTGCGGCTCGGTCACGCTCACGTTCTGACAACACACTGTGATGTCATTCATTCCGCTCGCGTCGCTTCGCTACCCAAGGGGCGAGGCTTTTTCGTTATCCCCATTATAACACAAATCGGCAGAGAAAACAATATCTCTGCCGAAATTTGTTTGTAGGGGCGACCATTGGTCGCCCGTTTTGGTTTTGCGGTTGTTTGCGGGCGATCAATGATCGCCCCTGCGGTAAACATCCTTATGAGAAGGAGCCTAAGACGGAGGGGTTTTGTTGTTTAAAAAAAGGCAATCATAGTCTCTCACATTAAGAGCTTATGTAATCGGGGATAATTACAAATGGGTTGAAAACGATACTAAAATATGATAAAATAAATTCATAAAGGTAAAATATGTGTTTTATAAATATTTTTTTCTACTAATGTAAGATTTTAGATTTATTTTTCGACTATATGGGTGAAAGGCCTTTATCCGACATGTAAGGAGGTAGCTATATGGATGACCAAAGAATTGTTACGCTATATTGGGACCGCAATGAGAATGCAATTCGGGAAACCGAAGCAAAGTACGGCAAATATTGCTACTCCATAGCATACAACATCCTTCACTCGCGCGAAGATTCGGACGAATGTGTGAATGATACGTGGAACGGGGCGTGGAATGCTATACCTCCCGAAAGACCAACCAAATTGCAGAGTTTTCTTGCTCGTATTACGCGAAATATCGCCATTGACCGATACCGCTATGACAGCGCACAAAAGCGCGGCGCAGAAGTAGACAGTGCGATTGACGAATATTGGGAGTGTATTCCCAATGGAGATGCTTCAATCGAGGATGAATATGTAATGAAGCAGGCGATCAATGGATTCCTTGAAAGCCTTGATGTCCGCACTCGCGTTATATTTATGCGTAGATATTGGTATTCGATGAGTGTCAAGGATATTGCTGACGGCATGCGTCTTTCAGAAACTCATGTCAGCGTCATACTACATAGAACCAGAAGCAAATTCAAAGAGTATCTTACAAAGGAGGGGATATTTGTATGAAGAAAAAGAATTGGTATCGTGGCTTAAGCCTTGCCGATGATAAATATATTACCGAGGCACATCCCGACAATGTAATCAAATCGAAAAATCATAGAGCTTTGATTTCTTTTGTGGCAGCCTGTGCATGCTTGGCACTCATTATCGGCAATCTGTGGTTGTTTGTACCTTTTAATAATACTGCGCCGGACGTGTCACAATATTCTAACAGTGAATATTATGGTCTGATTCAAAAATTAAACGCACTCACCTTTGAGCAGCCCAAATACAAAAACAATTCAGAAAAGCTATGGGCAGGACTGAAGAACATTTCGCTGAATCTTGGCGGATGGGTCAAGGACGAGGCGGCAGGCGAAGCGCCCATACCGGAAAGCAACCCTAATGAAGGATTTCTTGGCGGAGAGGATTCCTATCAAGAAATCACTGACAACCAGGTCAAAGGAATTATAGAGGCTGACCGCATCAAGCGTAGCAACACGCACATTTATTATCTCGATGAGGATGTGCTTCGAATCTATTCTATTGACAAGGAAAACACCGCAGAGATCGGTAACTACACCATCTATGAAGAAGGTAAAGGACCTTATATGGATCAGTGGGAATTCTACCTTTCAAGCGATTGCAAGACTGTAACGGTGGTTACCCAGTATTATTCCAAAAACGAGAATGTATCACGTCGTTATGTAAATCTGATCTCGCTGGACGTTAGCGACCCTGCCAACATCGTAAAAGAAGATGAATTCAATATTACGGGTGAGTATATGTCATCCCGTATGGTAGACGGAAGCATTCTGCTGTTAACCGAGTTCGTTATCAACAAACGAGAGCTTGATTTCAACGATGAGACCACATTCCTTCCTCAAATTGACGAGGGTAATGGCTCATACAGTATTCCCGCCGGTGGCATTGTATCTCCCGATAATCTGAGCAATACTCGTTATACCGTCGTGATGAAGCTCGACGAAAACACGCTTGATATACAAGGAACCGCGGCATATCTCTCCTATTCCGAGGACGTATACGTTTCCGAGGATCATGTATTCTTAACTCACGTATTCGCAGATAAGAAAGAAAACGAAGACGGAACGATTACAAGAAACTCTATGACCGAAATTTCTTGTTTAACCTATGGTGGCGACACCTTTGAAAGAAAAGGAAACGTGACTGTAAGAGGATACGTCAAGGATCAGTGGAGCATGGATGAGTACGAGGGCATTCTTCGTGTCTTCACTACCACAAATGCCACAACTATTCAAGAACAGTATTATGATAACGGAATTATTTCTTCCAATATACTTCAAACTGCCACAGGACAATCTAATGCAAGCCTATACTGCATCGACCTTTCCACATTTGAAATTGTTGCTTCGGTAATTGATTTTGCGCCTCCACGTGAGGAAATTCAGTCGGTAAGATTCGATAAGGAAACGGCATATGTTTGTACCTCTATTGAACTTTCTGACCCCGTATTCTTCTTTGATCTTT
>JAFVOP010000018.1 GCA_017505745.1 Clostridia bacterium | reverse complement strand
GATACTCCTTCATCACCTGTACGTAACGGTTCGGATCCGACGTTACGGCGGGATCGGAGAGCATGGCCTCCAAATGATGGAATGTTTCTTCGGTTTCCCGCAATTTGGTGAGCATGAGGAAAGTTCCTTTCGACGCGATTGGAGTATTGCCTAAGGTAACGAAGTTGTTCAACGGGTAGACTTGCCCATGGTGAAGCTACTTCGTGAGCGTTTTGGGTGGCGGTACCAAAACGCATGCGGGAGCCTGCGAGCGAGATCGCGCACAGAGTTTCCTGCTTCGGTCAATCACTTTTTTGAAAAAGTTTTGAAGGGTGTGGGAAACTTTTTCAAAAGTTTCCCACGAAAAAATCAGAACTGATAAAACGCCTTGAACGCGCGGTAAGCCTCGTAGAGGTCGACCTTCGCGATGGCCTCGTAAGGCGCGTGCATCGAGAGGACGCCAACGCCGAGGTCCACGGTATCGATGTTGTGGTTGGCCATGTATTTGGCAACCGTTCCGCCGCCGCCCGCGTCCACTCTGCCAAGCTCGCAGGTCTGCCATACCACGCCCGCCTCGTTAAGGCACTTGCGCACCCATGCAACCAGCTCGGCGCTGGCATCGGAGGTGCCGCCCTTTCCGCGGGATCCCGTGAATTTGCACATCGCAACGCCACAGCCAAGGAGCGAGGAGTTGCGGTATTCGTAAACATCGGCAAAGTTGGGGTCAAAGGTTGCGGTCACGTCGCTGGACAGGCACTTGGAGTTGGCGCGCACGGCCGCCTCATTGCCGCCCATTGCTTTCGCGATCTCGGTGATGATATCGGTGATCAGGCTGCTCTGCATACCCGTTACGCCGTCGCTTCCGGTCTCTTCCTTGTCCACCAGAATGCACATGGTGGTGTGGATGCTCTCGTCGGCATCGATCATTGCGGTGATCGAGGGGTAGGCGCACACGCGGTCGTCATGTCCGTAGCCGCCCACGAGTGAGCGGTCAAAACCAATGTCACGCGCCTTTGCGGCGGGAACCAGCGAAAGCTCGGCCGAGAGGAAGTCCTCTTCCACGATGCCGTAGGTGTCGTGGAGGTATTGGAGCACGCCCATCTTTACCTTGTCCTTCTCCTCGCCGTCGAGAGGCTTGGAGCCAACCAGAATGTTGAGCTTTTCGCCCGAGAAGGCCTTGTAGAGGGGCTTTTCGTTCTCTGCTGCTGCCAGGTGGGGGAGCAGATCGGTGATATACATCACGGGATCGTCATCCTTTTCGCCGATCACCACGTCTACCACCTCGCCGCTCTGCTTGACCACCACGCCGTGCAGGGCGAGGGGAGTGGCCAGCCACTGGTACTTGCGGATGCCGCCGTAGTAGTGGGTTTTGAGGAAACACATGCCGTGGTCCTCGTATACGGGAACCTGCTTGAGGTCCAGACGGGGAGAGTCGATGTGTGCGGCGGTGATGCGGATTCCGTTGTTGATATCCTCGGAACCAATGCGGAAGAGATAGATGTTCTTGCCGCGGTTGTTGTAGTAGAATTTGTCGCCTGCCTTCATCGGCGCGCCAAAGGTATAGGGGCGGTAGCCTGCCGCTTCCGCCATTTTCACGCCTTCGACAACTGCCTCGCGCTCGGTCTTGGAGGCATCCAGAAAGGCGGCGTAGCCCTTCGCATATTCGTAAGCCGCGGAAACGACCTCGGCGCCTGCTTTTTCGTAGACGGTCTTTTTCTCATAGACCAGCCCGTTGGATTTGGTTTCTGCCATGATTGTGTTCTCCTTTAGGGGGTGTAATATAGTTTGCGGTAAAGCTCTACCGCGTTTTGGATTCGATTGACGTAGGCCTCGGTTTCCGGGTCGGGAATCTGCTTCAGGATCCCTTGCTCATCGAGCAGGGAGGGATCGAAAAGCCATCCGTCCACCGTATCCGCGCCTGCGAAATAGGCCGCATAGGCAAGCTCCCAGATCCCGTAGGTCTCATAGAGGTGCGAAAGCCACGCCGTTCCGTATTGCAGGTTGGTTGCGGGATCGTAAAGAAGTCTGGGGTCGGGGGAATCGATCGCAAACAGCTCCAGCGCGATCTGCTCAAACTCGGCGGGCGAGAGCTGCATCAGCCCGATCTTGCCGCTTTTGGAGGTTGCATTGCTGGAAAACCCGCTTCCCTCGTTGACGATTGCCCAAAGCACCATCTCGGGAATGCCGTAGCGTGCGGCGTTTTCTTCAATCAGGACGCTCCATTCCGTGGGGCGCGGATGCTGCCGTTGCTCCACGAAGGTGGCAACGGCGTCGAATGCAAAGCCGAACCCGACCGAACACGCGAGAAGAAGCAGAAGCGCGACCACGCGTTGGACGTTCCATCTCATGGGGTGAGTACCCCCGTTTCCAAAAGGATCCGATGGATCTGCGGATACAGTGCCTCGGCGCTTCCGTTGTTTTCAATGATATAATCCGAGTGCGAGCGGAAAAACTCATCCTTTTTCTGCGCCGCAATGCGACGGTAGGCGGTGTCGGCATCCAGGCCGTCGCGCTCTACGATGCGCTCCAGACGAAGCTTGGTATCTGCCAATACCGAAATGATCACGCTGCAATCGCGGTTGGCTCCTGCCTCAAACAGTTGGGGCGCGTCCAAAACGGCTGCGCGGGTGTTTTTGCGCCGCAGCAGCTCCAGCTGATTGCGGATCTCTTCCATCACGTGCTTGTGGGCAATGGCATTGAGGCGGTCAAGCGCGGCGGGATGCGAAAAGACGATCTCTCCGAGCGCGCGGCGGTTGAGGGTGCCGTTTGGAGACAGAATGGAGGTTCCGAAGGAATCAACCAATTCGTTGAGACACTTGGAGGGGGGGATCAAAAGCTGATGGTAGACTTCGTCTGCATTGATGATCGGGAGTCCGTAGGCGGCCAGCCGCTCTGCCACGGTGCTTTTTCCCGCGCCGCTGGGGCCGGTGAGTCCAATTACAAGCATGGCAATACCTCCGTGAGCACGCTGTGGTTCTCCGCGGAGCGGTATGCCGCATCCATCACGGCCTGTACGTAAGCGCCGTCGGCAAACGAGGGCGCGAACGGGGTGTGGGAAGCCACTGCCGAGAGATAGGCGTGCATGCTTGCCAGGTGTCCGTACAGCCATCCTGCAGGAGCCTTGGGGGAGGGGAAGATCAGATCGGGGTAACGCCCGACACACTCAATTTTGGTAAAGCCGCGCTCTCCGCCAATCGGCTCGTTCGGTGCCGTTCCGTCGTAAAAATACAACCAGTTGGGCTCCATGAGCGAAAAGCGCAATGCGCCACGCTCTCCGTAGATCTCAAAGGCGAGATCGTCGTTGGTGCCCACCTGCAGCTTTCCTACCGTGACCGTTCCGTGCGCACCGCCCTCGGTGACGGCCAGCAGGGAAAAGGATTCGTCGGCATTGGTGCGCCATTCGGCTCCGTCCCGTCCAAGCCGGATGGGGTACGCGATCTGCGAGAGCCCGCTCACCGCCACGATTGGGCCGCACAGATGACACATCAGGTCAATGACGTGCGAGCCAAGGTCAAACAGAACGCCTCCGCCGCAAACGTCGCGGTCCTGCTTCCAGCCCGCGGGCCGGTCTTGGTCGGTGGCACTGTTGTGGAGATAGGATGCGCGGAAGCTTAAAATTCTGCCGAGCTTGCCTTCTTCGATGAGTTGCTTGGCGCGCATCACGGGCGAGAGGTAACGGTTGTTAAAGACCATGCCGAGCACCTGATCGGGTTTTGCTTGGAGTGCCAGGATCTCACAGGCCTGCTGTTGGCTGATGCAAAGCGGTTTTTCGCAAAGGATATGCTTTCCCGCCGCAATGGCTTTTTTCAGCGTTTCGTAGTGGTAGATATTCGGGGTGCAGATATCAATGACGTCGATGTTGGGATCGTAGATCAGGTCATCCTCGTTTGCCGTAGCGTGAGCGATACCAAATTCACTCGCCACACGTGCCGATTTTTCCTCGGAGGTGGTGCAAACGCCAACGGTGGTTGCCGAGAAGGGAAGCTCTCCGTAGAAAAAAGGGAGATTACGGACCGCCCAGGTGTGGGTTCTTCCCATGGAGCCAAAGCCTAAAAGTCCGATATGCAATTGTTTTTTTTGCGTAGTTTCCATCGTGCTCAAAACCTTTCCGCCGCAATTGTAGGGGCTTTCATTCTTATTCATCTTATTATACACTAAAAAAATATTTTTTGCAAGTGGTATTGTTGGTTTTTCGAGATTTTCATATTGCATTTTGCAGAAAAAAAGAGTATAATAGTAATAACTACCAAGCAAGGAGGAACGGCATGAAGGAGTTGCATCGGTTTTTGGGGTCGGCGGGCGTGAGATATGAGACCAACTGCCTGCTTTCCTCGCACAGCAGCTTTCATATCGGTGGCCATGCAACGCTCGCGTGCTTTCCCAAAACGAGAGAGCAGATGCTTGCGGTACTTAACAAGGTCACGCAGCTTGGCGTTCCGTTCTTCCTCGCCGGAAACGGAAGTAACGTGGTGTATTCCGATCGGGGCTTTGACGGCCTTGTGATCTTCACGGGCGACTGGAAGGAGCTTTCGATCAGCGGCAACCGCATTCTGGCAAGCGCGGGGACGTCGCTCTATCGCGTTTCCGTAGCGGCGCGCGAGGCGGCGCTCACGGGGGCGGAATTTCTGTACGGAATCCCGGGAACGCTGGGGGGAGCGATCTTTATGAACGCCGGTGCATACGGCGGCTCAATGGCCGATATTTGCTTGCGGTCGGAGTATTATGACTGCGTAAGCGGAGAGAGCGGCTGGCTGGAAGGTGCGGCGCAGGAATTTGCGTACAGAAGCAGTATCTACGAAAAAGATCCGCGCTATACCGTGCTGGGGGCTGAGCTTTGTCTGACTCCCGGAGAGCGCGGTACGATCGCCCAAGTCATGGATGCCCTGATGGAGCGGCGCAAGGCCTCGCAACCGCTCGAATATCCAAGCGCGGGGAGTGTGTTCAAGCGTCCCGAGGGTTATTTTGCGGGAAAGCTGATCGAGGACTGCGGGCTGAAGGGGACGCGTGTGGGCGGCGCAGAGGTCTCGCAAAAGCATGCGGGATTTATTGTCAACCGCGGCGGAGCAACGGCAAAGGACGTACAGGAGCTGGTGGAGCGGGTCCGTGCGCGCGTGCTACAGGAGACCGGCGTTTGCTTGGAATGTGAAATCCGATTCATCGGGGATTTTTGAGTACGTAATGAACAAGAGGACAGGAAAGGAGGGAGAGCGGTGTCGTTTGCCGATCGGGTAAGAGAGGAGCTGTGTGAGCTTCCCATCAAGCATCCGTGCTGCCGCCACGCGCTGATGGCGGGGCTCCTTTTGTGCGCCTTTGAAAATGAGGAGAAGCAAATTGCCGTGCGCTACCGCCAGGAGGTGGTTGCCACCTTTGCCTCGTCCATGATCCGTCAGCAGTATGGGAAAGTGCCCGATTCCCGGATGTCGGGGCGTTGCGGGCATCGCTACTATGATCTCTTCTTTACCTCACCTGCCTGCCGTAAGCTCCTGTTCCGCTTTCTCGAGCCGACGGCGGACATTGAAAAGATCCTCTCGTTTTCCTGCGAGGGGTGCCGCTCGGCGTTTTTACGCGGTGCGTTTTTGGCGTGCGGAACCGTCAGTGATCCGCATAAGTCCTTTCATTTGGAGTTTTCGCTTCCCCAAAAGGGCGCTGTGGAGATGTTAGCGCGCTTTTTGAGCACCTGCGGCTACGAGCCGCGCCGTATCGTGCGCGGAGACAGTGTGGGTATCTATTACAAGGGGAGCGCCTACGTGGAGGAGCTGGTGACTCTGATGGGCGCCCAGCACGTGATCTTTGAGATCATCAACAGTCGCATTGAACGCGAGATCCGAAACAACGAAAACCGCGCCACCAACTGTGTGGCAAAAAATATTGAAAAATCGATTGCCGCCGCCACGCGGCAGATCGAGATCATCAACTGCCTTATGGAGGCAGGGAAATTTGAGGGGCTTCCCGAGGGACTGCGCGTGACGGCCTTGGTGCGCTATCGCAATCCCGACGCGACGTTGGACGAGCTGGTGGCACTTCACGAGCCACCGATCTCTAAATCGGGGCTGACGCATCGCTTGCGCAAGTTGGCGGAGGAGGCCGAGGGAATTCTCGGAAAGGGGGCTTTGGAATGAACGGATTCGTACACCTGCATTTGCACAGTGAATACAGTCTTTTGGACGGAGCCTGCCGTATCTCCGAGATCCCTGCGCGCGTGAAGGAATGCGGCCAGGAGGCCGTTGCCATTACCGACCACGGCGCAATGTACGGCGTGGTGGCGTTTTGGGAGGCCTGCCGCCGAGAGGGAATCAAGCCTATCATCGGCTGCGAGGTCTACGTGGCGCCGGGCTCTCGTTTTGACCGCGCGATGGGCTCCGACGGATACGCCGATCACCTGGTGCTGTTATGTGAGAATATGACGGGATACCGCAATCTGATCCGCATGGTATCCCTGGGATTTACCGAGGGATTTTACAACAAGCCGCGCGTGGACGAGGAGCTTTTGCGTAAGCATAGCGAAGGTCTTATCGCGCTGTCCGCCTGCCTTGGTGGACGGATCCCCAAGCTGCTCTCCAAGGGGGACTTTGAGGGGGCGCGGGAGGTGGCCAACCGCTATGCGGCGCTGTTTGGCAAGGATCACTTCTATATTGAACTGCAAAATCACGGCATGGCCGAGCAAAAGGCGGTGCTGCCTTCCTTGGTGCGTCTGGCCGAGGAATGCGGGCTCCCGCTCGTGGCTACCAACGATTGCCACTATCTGCGGCGCCGGGATGCCGAAACGCAAGCGGTTCTGATGTGTATTCAGACCGACACGCCCGTGAGCGCAGGACGTCCTGCGGCCTTTGCTACCGACGAGCTCTATCTCAAGGATACGAATGAGATGGAGATGATCTTTCACGCTTATCCCGAATCGATCGCGAACACCCGTCGCATTGCCGAGCGGTGCAACGTGGAGTTCGATTTTTCCACCACCTATCTGCCCAAATATCCCACTCCTGCGGGCGAAACAGCCTGCGATACGCTTCGTCGGCTTGCTTTTGCGGGATTGGAAAACCGCATTGCCAAGGGGCATGTGACGTTTGGCGCGCACACGCGCGAGGAGTACGTCTCCCGCATGGAATACGAGCTTTCGGTCATCCATCAGATGGGATACGACGATTATTTTCTGATCGTGCAGGATTACGTGACGTACGCCAAATCCAAGGATATTCCCGTAGGCCCCGGGCGTGGCTCGGGCGCGGGAAGCCTTGTGGCCTTTGCATTGGGGATCACCGACGTCGATTCGATCGCGTACGAGCTTCTGTTTGAGCGCTTTCTGAATCCCGAGCGTGTGAGCATGCCCGATATCGATATCGATTTTTGCTACAACCGCCGCGATGAGGTGATCGATTACGTGGGCGAGAAGTACGGAAGTGACCATGTCTCGCAGATCATCACCTTCGGTACGCTTGCCGCACGCGCGGCGATCCGCGACGTAGGGCGGGCGTTGGGAATGTCCTATCAGGCGGTGGACGCGGTGGCGCGTGCCGTTCCGCAGGAGCTCAATATCACCATTTCGATGGCGCTCAAGCTTCCCGATCTCAAAAACCAATACGAAAACGATGCCGAGGTGCGCCGCCTGGTGGATACTGCCATGGCGCTGGAGGGTATGCCGCGAAATATTTCGGTGCATGCCGCGGGTGTGGTGATCACCGACCTGCCGATCTCGGATTACGTTCCGCTTTCGGTGAGCAACGGGACGGTGGTGACCCAGTTTGATATGGACACCGTGGCCAAGCTCGGACTTCTGAAATTTGATTTTTTGGCTCTTCGTTATCTGACTATTTTGCACGATGCGCAAAAGCAGATCCGCGAGAGCGATCCCAACTTTGATATTGAAAAGATCCCAATCGACGACGCTGCCACCTACCGCCTCATTTCCTCGGGGCGCACGGGAGGTATCTTTCAGCTCGAATCGGGAGGAATGAAGCAGACGCTGATCAATCTTGCACCCGAGCGGATCGACGATGTCATTGCCGCGATCGCGCTCTACCGTCCCGGTCCGATGGATTCGATCCCGCGTTTTATCGAGTGTCGCCATCACCCCGAAAAAGTGACCTATGCCATTCCACAGCTGGAACCGATCCTGAAATCAACCTACGGATGTGTGGTCTACCAGGAGCAGGTCATGAGCATTTTCCGCGAGATTGCGGGATATAGCTTTGGGCACGCCGACGTGGTGCGTCGCGCAATGTCCAAAAAGAAGGCCGACGTGTTGCTTTCCGAGCGGGAGGCCTTTGTTACCGGCGCGCGGGAGCGTGGAATCGACGAGGGAGCGGCGGCCGCGCTCTTTTCCGATATGGAGAGCTTTGCGAACTACGCCTTCAACAAATCCCACGCGGCGGCCTACGCCATGATCTCCTATCGCACGGCCTATCTCAAATGCCACTATCCGCACGCCTTTCTTTCGGCACTCCTGACCAGTGTGCTTGGAAATCAGACCAAGGTGGCCGAATATATTGCCGAATGCGCTGCTCGCGGTATCCGCGTGCTGCCCCCCGATATCAATGAGAGCCGCATGCATTTTTCAATCAGTGGCAAAGACATCCGGTTTGGACTCTTGGCGCTCAAAAACGTGGGAAAGAAGTTTTTGCAGCAGATCCTCGACGAGCGTCAGCACGGCCCCTTTTCCTCCTTTGAGGATTTCATCAACCGCATGCCGGCGGGAGAGCTCAACAAGCGCATGGTCGAGGCATTGCTCAAGGCCGGAACCTTTGATCGGCTTGGTGTGTATCGCAGTCGCTTGCTCGCGGTCTATGAGGATCGCATCGAGCGCGCGGTGGAAAAAAAGCGGAACAACCTGGACGGTCAGCTTGATATGTTTTCTTCCTTTGGAGCCGCCGAGCAGGCGCCTGCATGCAAGTATCCCGATATTCCCGAGCTGGGGGTACGCGAAAAGCTTCTGATGGAAAAGGAAGCAACGGGGATGTATTTCTCGGGGCAGATGCTCGACGAGTATTCCAAGCACCTGGAGCTGCTGGATCCCACGCCGATTTCCGAATACGTCAGTGATGAGGCCGATCCGGTGGAGCGTTCGCGAATCTGCGTAGCCGGAATTGTAACTGCCGTGACCACAAAAAACACCAAAAACGGCGACCGTATGGCGTTTTTCACCGTGGAGGACCGCATGGCGGAGATCGAATGCATCGCGTTTGCGCGGCAATACGCCGAAAACGCGCATCTGATCCGTCTCGACAGTGCGCTTCTGATCGAAGGAACGGTCTCTCTGCGCGAGGACGAGCCACCGAAGATTCTGATCAACCGCCTCGAGCCCTTGGTGGAAAACAGTCGCTTCCGCAAGGAGCAGCATGCTCCAAGGATCGCACGGGGCGAGGAGTCGGTCTCTCCCAAGCGGGAAGAGGTGCCTGCCGCGCCGCAAGCCGCGCCGCGCCGTCTTTTCCTGCGCGTTCCCGACATGCGGGGCGAGGTGTATCATAAGGCATTGAATCTGGTTGAGCTTTTTGACGGAACATTTCCCACCTATTTCTTCTTCGCGGATGAAAAGCGCTATGAGGTAACGCCACACGGAGTTGCGGTCAGCGACTACGTTCTTCGGGACCTTCGCGCGCTTTTGGGCGAAGAAAACGTGATTTTGAAGTAAAGGAACTCAAATGATATGATACGGTATGTATTACTGGATCTGGATGATACGATCCTGGATTTTCACAAGGCCGAGGCTGAGGCGCTCAAGGATACGCTGCGCCATTTTGGAATTGCGCCGAGTGACGGGCGGGTGGCCCGTTACAGTGTGATCAACGACGCGCAGTGGAAGCTTTTGGAGAAGGGGGAGCTGACGCGTGAGCAGGTCAAGCTTCGCCGCTTCCAACTCTTTTTGGAAGAGCTTGGTGTGGATTGCTCGGCCGAGGAGGCAAGAGTTTACTATGAAACCCGCTTGGCGATCGGACATTATTTTCTACCCGGTGCCGAGCAGATGCTGGCCGATCTCGCCGCACAATACGAGCTTTATCTGGTCTCCAACGGCACCACCGCAGTGCAGAACGGGCGTGTAAAAAGCGCGGGGATCACGCCGCTCTTTCAAAAGATCTTTTTCTCCGAGGCGATCGGGTACGTCAAGCCGCAAAGGGAGTTTTTTGACGCCTGCTTTGCCGAGATCCCAGGATTTGATCCCGAAAAGGCCATTATTTTTGGGGATAGCCTTACGTCGGATATTCTTGGCGGTATTCAGGCAGGGATCCGCACCTGTTGGTTCAACCCAAGGGGATTGGCAGGAAGAGAGGATATTGTTCCCGACTTTGAGATCCGCGCGCTGGAGGAGTTCGCTCCCCTGCTCGAGAGGCTATGAGCAGAGCGGCTGGCGCTGTTTCAGTTTGTTTAATGTTCAATAAAAATGATAAATCAATGAAAAGAGGAATCAAATCATGCTTGTAAACCTGAATGAAGTGTTGCGCGATGCGCAAAAGAATCATTATGGCGTTGGTCTGTTCAACACTACCGATACCGATATGCTGGAAGCGGTGATTTCGGCCGCCGAAGAGCTTCGCTCCCCCGTGATTCTGGGTACGGCGGAGGTGTTGCTTCCTTACGGGGAACTGTCCTTAATTGCTCCTTCAATCGTACATGCGGCAAAAAAAGCGTCGGTGCCGGTGGTGGTGCATTACGATCACGGCCTGACCTATGAACGCTGTATGGAAGCTCTGCAGCTTGGATTTTCCAGCCTGATGTTTGACGGCTCTGCGGGCGGCGTGGAGGAAAACATCCGGGCAACCGCCGAGATGGTAATGATCGCGCATGCCTGGGGCGCTACGGTAGAGGGCGAGATCGGGCATGTGGGACAGGCGGACACCGCGGACAACGAGGTGGAGGATATGTATACCACTCCCGAGGAAGCGAAGGCCTTTGTAGAGGCCACCGGCATGGATGCACTGGCCGTTGCGATCGGCACGGCGCACGGCGCATATAAGAGCAAGCCAAAACTTGACATTGGCCGGTTGCAGCAGATCCGCGACACAATCGACACGCCGCTCGTATTGCACGGCGGCTCGGGTCTCTCGGATGACGATTTCAAAAATACCATCCGCCACGGCATTACCAAGGTCAACATCTTTACCGATCTCTGCGTGGCAGGGGAGTTGGCGATGCAGGCAAGCGCGGGAGACGGTTCTCGCGGCATGTACGGCTATCTCGAAACCCGTAATCAAAAGGTGGAGAGCATGAAGAAGGCCGTTATGGAGAAAATGATTCTGTTTGGCTCCAACGGCAAGGCGTAATTCCATCAAAAACAAGGCCGAAGAACGAAATCCGTTCTTCGGCCTTGTTGCTTTTTTCACTATTATTTCAGGATTGCTTGCTGAGAAAATCGGTATAGAACTCGGCCAGCGCCTTTTCGATGTTGGGGAAGAAGAGCTTGGAGCCGGCGTCGTTGAGATGGCTGGGGTCGTCGGGATTGCGGCAATAAAGCTTTCGGAATACGGGGTTGCTCATGTCCACACTGGTCAGGGAAACGTCGGAGGAATCAAAGAAATAGGCTCCGTGCGCCTCGGCAACGGCCTTCATCGCGTTGACGTAGTCCTTGTGGGTGAGGGGAAAGCCATCCTTGTCGGGGAAGTTCCATACGCTCACAAACACAAACATAGCGTTGGGGTATTTTGCTTTCAGCCCGTCCGTAATCACGTTGAGCGCGCCGATATAGGTCTTGGTATCGCGGCTGTCCACTGAGCCGATCGGTACCTTATAGTTAAAATCGTTTCTGCCACCCTCAATAATCACGATGTCGGGGGTATTATTGGGCATTGCGGAGTAGCGGTCGCACATCGGATTTTTGTTGGTGATATAGTTGGAAACGGTACAACCGCCAATGCCTTTATTGGTCAGATCGAGGAAATACTTCTGGCGCATGAGCTCGGGCCATTTGATTTCGGTAGTGCTGGGGGCAATGTAGCTGTCTCCGATGGCGTTTACGGTAAGGTCCTCCAAAATCGGATAGTAGGAGGTTGCGGCGCTTTCCTTTGCCCATTGGATCTCGGAAAAGAAGGACCGTGCCGTGCCCGCGCTTCCGGTCAGCGTAGCGGTTACCTTGATGTGCTCGGCGGGTTGAAAGCTCTCGGTCTCTCCCGAATGATAGCAAATGCGGAAGCATTCGTTATCGTAGGTTGTGGTGTAGGAATACAGGATGTTGCCGTTCTGATAGGTTACAATGTCGGAATTCTTTGCGGAGGAGCCTGCATAGGAGGGTCCGAAGCGGTCGTACACCCATTCGCCGTCCTGTTCCACCCAGGGAGAAAGCACCAAGATATCATCCTCGGCATTTCCTTTGTTTTCACCGGCAAATCGGTTATCATCCAAAAACTGAACGGTGGTTCCTGCTTTTTTGATGCAGAACACATCGGAGTAGGAATACATCTCCTCGCCATCGGCAATGGCAAGGGGGGAGGTTGCGTGCTCGCGGGATCCGATATATCCCCGATGCCACTTCAATTCCACCGTGATCGAGCTTTCGGTAGCCTCAATCTCTTTCAGCGGTTCCTCTTCGGTTTCGGTTTCCGTATCGGTTTCGGTCTCCGTTTCGGTTTCAGTCTCAGTTTCGGTTTCTGTCTCGGATTTGGATTCGGTTTCCTTCGGGTCATTTTCGGCAGGCGTACAAGAAACGGCACCCAGCAACAACACAAAGGTCAGTAAAAAAGACAGCCAACGGATGCAGTGCTTCATAAGAAACTCTCCTTTTCATTTTCAAAGTGATCCTATTTTAACATAAAAATAGAGAAAAGTCAATATTTATACTCTACGCGACGGCTTTTCTTTTCTGTTTTTTTGCAGATCTAAAATATAGTCCGCGCTGACTTCGTAGTATTGACATAATGTGATCAAATGGTGGATCGGCAGTTCGTTTGCGCCTCGCTCGTATCTCGCATACATGGTTTGTGACGTTCCAAGAATATCTGCAATCTCCTGTTGTGTTTTATCATGGTCCTCCCGCAGATCTCTCAGCTTTTTTATATAGGAAAAGCTTGCCATAAGAACCTCCATAAAGTACTATGGTGTTATTATATCAAGTAAATTTATTTACTCTTCGTTTTAGTAAAAATCTTTACTCGACCTATTGACTTTAGTAAATATTTGTACTATAATAGAAGAGAATCCTTCGACAGGATTCGAGAAAACATTGTAAGGAAACAAGGAGAGACAGACTATGGCAAATTTAGCGAACAATGCAGAGTATCAAAATCTTTTGCGATTGCGACAAGCCATCATCGGAAAAGCGGAAGCGCAGAAGAAGGTGGACGAAACAAAGGAAAAGATCAATAAGATGTCTTTTGAAATGGATCCGCCGAGCGAAATAAAAGTAGAGAGAAACGCGCAGGATTTGAAATTCCAATTTGAAGCGCCGTTTCGGGACAAGGCCCGTCGGGAAGCCGATCGGGTAGAAAAAATCAAACGGGCGATGTGGATTTTGCTTGCTATTGCGGTAGCTGTTGTTGGTATTTGGTTGACGGTGATTTCTTTCAAATGGCAAATGGGTGCTTCTATCTCCGCAACCATGTCTAATTCTTACTTGGGAGATACTTTTACTTATCGAGAGGCAACCGGTATCTATTGGTTTTCGGTATCGTTTCTCCTTTTGATTCTTACAGTGGTAAGCGGATTTATTGGTATGGCAAATGATTGGGACGATATATTGGGAAAAACCTGTATGATCGTTACCATTGTAGCGGGAATTCTATGCGTGATTACATATTGTGTCGGCTTTTCCGGTTATGCTTCTTCCGTTTCCGGGGGATTTTGGAAGGTGATTACCTGGTTTTCTTCTTTTTTGACAATTCCGTTGACGTTTATTCGGATGATCTATCCGTTGGTACCGCTTCTTGCCTTAGCAGCAACCGGAACCGGCGTTGGGTTTTCTATTTATTTTTGCGCAAACGTTGATGTATCACTTGCGCCTCTGAACCTTGATTATACGTCTCTTTATAGCTCCAAGGAATATAAAATTGCTTTGGAAAAAGACCGTTCTGAAACAGTAATCGAGCGCGCCCGCTATGAAGCAGAATATAATCTGGAACTGCAGAAATTTCATAGAGAAAAGCAGATTTTGCAGGATGGTTTGAAAAAATTCCAAGCCATTGTAAACAATTGTAACTCTATCATCAATCAGTCTACGTTCCTTCACTCCTCGTATAAAAATGTAAAAACGTTAAATTCGATTCTCTATTATTTCGAGTACAATCGTGCGGATACCATCAAAGAAGCTTTGAATGAGCAACGCCATGATCAGGAAATGGCACAGCTGAAGTCGCAACTTTCGGAAATGCAGAGGAAACATATTGAGGAAATGGAAGTGCAAAGAGCAGCGTATGAAAGACAAATGAAGGAACTGCAAAACACGATGGTAGCGGAATCGGAAAAGGCAACCGAGGCAATGAACAAACAACTTTCGGAGTTGCAACACGAACTTGTGGAGGCAAGATATCAAGCTGACAAAAATATGGAAAGGCTGATTGCGGCGGAAAGAGAAAAGCTCTATCAACTGAAGGACATTGCGAACAACATCAGAACGTGGTAATATTTTGAAAGAAGAAGGCGCCTACATGTAAAATCCGTGTAGGCGCCTTCTTTTTTTGGAATATCTTTCAATACCCCATCCGTTTTCCTCGCAGTCTCCAGACTGCCTTGCGGATCAGCTCGGCGGGGAAGACGGCAAGCGAGAGGAGCATCGTAAGGAGCAGCTCACGCGCGGTGAGAGGTGCGGTGCGCAGTACGCTTCCGCCAAGATAAACGAATGCGATCTGGATGAGCAGGATCGCGGACATGATCAGCAGAAAGATCGGATTTTTTCGCAGTCCTGAAACAAGGTTCATGCGGTCGGTGCGCGCATTAAAGCAATTGAACACCGATGTAAAAATGAAAAGTGCGAAAAAGGCGGTGAGCAGATAGAGGTGGTCGGCAGAGGGACGGAACAGCGATGTGACGGTGGGAGACTTGAGAAAGAAGAGGTAAAGCGCCACGGTAAAGCCGCCGTGAAAGAGGATCTCATTGACCATATAGCGATTAAGGATCGGCTCGTTTCGTCGCTTGGGACGCTCTCTCATGCAGTGGGGAAGTGCGGCCTCTCCCGCAAAAGCAAGACCCCCCAAGGTATCCATGATCAGATTGATCCAAAGCATTTGTACCACCGTGACGGGCGAATCGATCCCAAGAAAGGGACAGATCACCGTCACTCCAACGGCGCAGAAGTTCATGGTGAGCTGGAGCGTGATGAATTTTCGGATGCTTTTAAAGACGTTTCTGCCGTAGAGGACTGCACGTACGATCGAAGCAAGATTGTTGTCGAGGATCAGAATGTCGCCCGCATCCTTGGCAACCTGTGTGCCGCTTCCCATGGCAAATCCGATATCTGCGCGGCGCAGAGCCGGCGCATCGTTGATGCCGTCTCCTGTCATGCCCGTTACCAGTCCTTGCTCCTGAGCCAACCGTACCAAGCGGCTTTTGTCGGTGGGAAGGGCACGCGCTACCACGGCCAAGCGGGGAAGCAAGTTGCTTACCTGAACGTCCGAGAGCGCGGCAAGCTCCTCCCCCGTGAGGAGTAGATCGGTTTCGGTATTCAAAATGCCGCACTGCGACGCCAAATATCCGGCGGTTTCGCGGTTGTCTCCCGTGATCATCACCACCTGGATCCCCGCATCCCGAAGCTCTGCCACCGACCGCGCGGCCTCGCGTCGAAGCGGATCGGAGAGGCAGAGCATGGAAAGAAGCGTCAAGGGGCCAACGAGTCCGCCCGCAAACGAATCGGCCGCAACTGCATCCGGCGCAAGAGCGACCGCCAGCACCCGTTCGCCCGTGGCCGTGTATTTTTGGATCTGTGCTTCGGTTTCCTTGCGCGAAAAGGGCTCGGTTCGTCCGCTTGGAGAGAGCGTGTCGTTGACGTGCGGAAGGATTCGCTCGGGAGCGCCGATCACAAAGGTCAGGCGCCGTTTGCCGCTTACGGTTACCGCCGCATATTTTCGCGCACTGTCAAAGGGGAGACGGGAGGCGATTTGATAGCCGACGGGCGCAGGATAAGAGAGCACCGCCTCCAAAAGCGCACGCTCGGTGGCGTTCCCGCCCAGCGCATGAAGCGATCCGTCCTGCGCACGTCCAACCGTTGCACCGTTGCAAAAACGGAGGGAGAGGAGCAAAAGCTCTGCTAAGTCTCCGCCACGGCGGATGATCTCGCGCAGCTTCACACGCGTTCCGTTCGGAAGAAGGCTGTGTGAGACCTTCATTTTACCCTCGGTGAGCGTGCCGGTCTTATCGGTAAAGAGCAGATTCATGCTTCCCGCCGCCTCGATCCCCACCGGCTTGCGGACCAGCACCTGATCGCGGATCATTTTGCGGATATTGGAGGAAAGCACCACGGCGATCATCATGGGAAGCCCCTCGGGAACGGCGACCACCACCACGGTGAGTCCCAACGTAAAGGCGTGAAAAAGCTCGCCAAAAAGATAGCTTGGATTGGAGAGCTTGAGCCAAATGACCTCGCGTTGCATGCCGCTATCCAGAAAAAACGAGTTGCAGAGATAAGCGAGAGCCACCAGTACCGCCGCCAGATACCCCAGTCGGCTGATCTGCTTGGCTAACTTGGCGAGGCGTAATTTGAGCGGGCTTTCGCGTTGCTCTAGCTGGATCTCGTGCGAGATCTGTCCCAAAAAAGAGGCGTCACCTACGGCGCGCACCAGCATCTCCCCACCGCCCGCGGTTACCGTGGAGCCGCGAAAGAGCGCAGACGGAGCGGCGGGCGAGAGGGTAGGATCTTTGGAGGGAAGCTTGCGGATCTCGCGGCTCTCTCCCGTCATGGCGGATTGATCAACGGAAAGCTCGCCCGTGATCAACAGTCCGTCTGCAGGGATCCCGTCGCCCGAAGCCAGCAGGACCACGTCACCCACCACCACGTCGCATAGGGGAATCTCATGGACCGTGCCGTCCCGTCGCACCCGACAGGCTCCGCGCATGGCCTCCTCAGAGAGTCTTGCGAAGGCACGTGCCGAGCCATGCTCGGAAAGGGTAGAGATCAGCGCGGCGAGAAAGACCGCCACGGCAATTCCCACCGTTTCCACCCAATCGCTCCCCCGAAGGATCAGGAGCAGGTTTACGGCCAGCGCACAGAGAAGGATACGGATCACAGGGTCATTCAGATTGGAGAAAAAGCGCTTCCAAAATCCAATGCCCTTTGCGCGCGAGAGAGTATTGCTTCCGTGCGTTTGTCGGGCGAGTTCAACCTCTTGTTGGGTCAGTCCCCTTTGGATGTGATGTGTTTGCCTGATTCCGTTCATTTTTACCTCCGTAGCAAAGGTTTGTCTCTCCATTTATATGAGGAACCGAAGCCGAATATGAACAAAGCCTCCCCACAAATGCCACAAGGGCTTGCGGGGAGACTTACAAGGGGAGCAAGAAATTATTCGTATGTAGAATGGTAGAGGCGTCCGGCCTCGAGTTGGTCGCCCAACAGCTCGGATACGGTGACCACCTCGTAGCCCTCCTCGTAGAGGCGCTGTAATAGGATTTTGGTGGCGTCGTACGTGCTTTCGTAGATGTCGTGCAGCAGGACGATGTCGCCGTCCGTCACCGAGCCCATCACGTTTTCCACGATGGTTTGAATCCGTGCGTTGGCCTCCTCGTCGGAAATGCCGGCATAATATTTGTTGTTCCAGTCATCGGAATCCACGCTCCAATGGATGATCGCGTAGGGAGAGGTGCGGATACGGTCGGGGGAGATCGAGCCGCCGATGGGGCGCATCAAACGGATCTCGTATCCGGGGATCTGTGCGCGGATCGCCTGTGCCGTTTGATTGATCTCCTTGTGATAGCGTTCGTCGGAGCAGGTATCGTAATAGACTCCCTGATCGTGTGTATATCCGTGGATCCCGATCTCATTCCCTTTTTCCACGGCGTAGGAGAGTGCATTACCGCCCGGAATGCGGTTGCCAACCACAAAAAAGGTGGCGTGATAGCCGTATTTGGCAAGTTCGTCCACGATCTGCTTGGTACGCTCGCTGTAATGCTGCGGACCGTCGTCAAAGGTCAGGGCAATTCGCTTTTTGGGCGCGGATTCGGTTTGGGAATCGGTTTCCTCCATCGAGTCGAATACGTCGATCCCCTGAGTGTCTCGCAGATGGTCAGGGCGGGAGACGTGTGTGGCGCATCCAACCAGTCCCGAAAGGAGCAGGAGCAGGGCACAAATACGGATCAGGATCGGATAATTTTGAAAATGACGCATGAGACTCCTTTCTGTTGGCACGCGGTTCACGGGTGGAATGCTTCTACGCTTATTATACAGGGCGAAGAAATTTTTGTCAAGCGATTTTGCGCATCTTTCGACAAAAAACGGGAGGAGCTTGTGTGCACCTCTCGGGGTACACACAAGCTCCTCCCGGGATAGGAAGAGTATGATCGCGCGCTTACATCAACGGCGCAAAAATGCGGCAGATGCTTTGGAAGAACTGCTTAACGATCCCCGCCTTGCAATCGGCCTCGGTGATCTCGCGGCAGTCCTTGAGGGTGTTGAGATAATCCTGTTTGATGGCGGCGATCGAATCGGTGCGATACAGGCAGGTGCAGCACTCAAAATGGAGATACAGACTGCGAAAATCGAGATTGGTGGTTCCCACGGTGGCCACGGTATCGTCCGAAACGAACAGCTTGGCGTGCATAAAGCCGCCGGTATATTCGTAGATCCGCACGCCGGCTTGGATCAGGGACTGATAGTAGGAGCGCGAGGTGAAATGCACCAGCCGCTTGTCGGGAATTTCGGGCATGATGATGCGCACGTCTACGCCGCTTTTGGCGCTGCGCTCCAGCGCCGTAAGCATGCCGTCATTTACGGTCAGATACGGAGTGGTGATATACAGATAGCTCGTTGCCTGCTCGGTGATCTGGTGATAGACGTGCTCACCCACGTTTTCTTTATCCATCGGACTGTCAGTATACGGCTGGACCCATCCGTTTCCAACCGGCAAAGGGGTGACAAAACGGGGGCGGTATTGCTCGTAATGCTCGTTTTTTTTCGAAAGAAATTCCCAAAATTGCAGGAACATGACGGTAAAACTCCACGCACCGTCTCCGTACAGGCGCACCGCACTGTCCTTCCAGGTCCCGTGCTTGATTTTCTTGCCAATGTATTCGTCGGCAAGATTGATGCCGCCGGTGTAGGCAACTTTCCCGTCTACCACGGCGATCTTCCGGTGGTCGCGATTATTTTGGCTACTGGTGAGAAAGGGATGAAAGGAATTGAATCGGAGGCATTGAATCCCCCAGGAGCGGAGGACGCGGGCATAGTTTGCGGGAAGTGTCAGAAAGCATCCGAGGTCATCGTAAATAATACGCACGTCTACGCCTGCCTTCACACGCTCGCGCAGGACCTCCAGGATCGAACCCCACATCTCGCCCTCTTCAATAATGAAGTATTCCAGGAAGATATAGTGCTCGGCGCTCTCAAGATCGCGCAACAGGTCGGTGAGCATTTCCTGCCCATTCGGATAGTATTTTGATTCGGTACTGTTATAGATGGGGAAGGGGGTGCTGTGATCCATATAGCGCAGGAGCTTGCGACTTTCGGATAGCGTTTTCTCCGCCTCGCGGAGCGTTTCGTCGGAGATCTTTCCCGGCATGCGGTAGAACTGCGCGGAGCTTTGTGCCACCCGATCCAGGCGGCGACGGAAGCCAACCGACGTGGTTTGAAAATGGAAGATCCAATAAAACACGCCGCCAAATACGGGAAAGAGCAGAATGAGGAATACGAGGGAGAGCTTATAGGCGGTCTTGTCTCTGCGAATGAGCAGATGCAGAGCGGTTGCCACGCTGAACAGGGTCAGAACGGTCTGCGTCCATTTCAAGCGCGAATAGTGAAAGAGCATTCCCGTGATGAAGATCAACTGTAAAATAATCAGAAGCGCGATAAAAAAACGGCGGTTTAGCAGAGTTCGAAACCTGCGAGCAGAATGTTTCTTCATGCATATCTCCTCCTTTCCTCCATTTTTATGCTATGCAAGCGGCGCAAAAGCGGCTCGGCCTCCGAGCGTGCTTTTGGAGTTGCTACTGCTAAAATTATACAGAATCCGACACGGTTTGTCAATCCTGTTTACGGTTTTTTTGCAATTCGTTTTCTTTTTCGTAGCGAATGTAATCTTTGAGAAATCCGTTGATTTCGTTGCCCTTGTGCTTACCGCTTTTGTCTTTCTGATGCGAATCAGGGGGCCAAATACTGTTGGCACAGAGAAAATCACTTTTTTTTGGTGCAAACAGACATTTTTAGATGCCGTTTTGATGTGATATTTTGTGTTTTTTATAAAAATTGTTTTTTTCAAAAAAAGTTCTTGACGAAACGGAAGTTTTGTATTATAATATCTGTATTATAATTTATTGAAAAGCTGTGACAGGAAACAAGTTCTGCTCTGCATTTCAGAGAGTTGTCGGTTGGTGTGAGACAATTTGCGTGACGGAATATAACTCATCCTTGAGCTTCCAATCCAAAAAGGGAGGGATCCTTTGAGTAGAATTGGACGGAACTCCCGTTATCGAGAGGTTGCATTGATGGATGCAACGGTAAGTGGGTGGAAACACCAAGCAGAGTGGTACCGCGGAGAATGAAGTCTTCGTCTCTTTTATGCAAAGTATGATACTGTTGCGTAAAAGAGGCTTTTTGTTTTTTTACGTAACCCGAAAGGAAAGATGCTACATGAACAACTGTAACAAGTATGCAAGGCAGTATTTTTTGCCGCAAGGAAATTACACCGATTGGATTGCCAAGGATCGCATCGAACAAGCCCCGATCTGGTGTAGCGTGGATCTGCGCGACGGCAACCAGGCGCTGGTGATCCCTATGAGCCTGGAGGAAAAGCTGGATTTCTTTGTGCACCTGTGCAAGCTGGGCTTTAAGGAGATTGAGGTGGGCTTTCCCGCCGCGTCCGAGACCGAATATCGGTTTTGTCGGGAGATCATCGAGCGGGATCTGATCCCCGATGACGTTACGATCCAGGTTCTCACCCAATCGCGTGAGCATATTATTCAAAAAACCTTTGAAGCGATCCGCGGTGCCAAGCACGCGATCGTGCATCTGTATAATTCCACCTCGGTGGCGCAGAGAGAGCAGGTCTTCAAAAAGAATAAGGAAGAGATCGTAAAGATCGCAACCTTTGGAGCCGAGCTTTGCAAGGCCTACCGCGAAAAGGAGGAGGGCGACATCCGCTTTGAGTATTCCCCCGAAAGCTTTACGGGAACCGAGCCCGAGTTCGCCGCCGAGATCTGCAACGAGGTGATCTCGATCTGGAATCCTACGCCCGAGGACAAGGTGATCATCAACCTGCCCGTTACGGTCTCCCATTCCATGCCGCACGTGTACGCGTCACAGGTCGAGTATATGTGCAAGAATCTGAAAAACCGGGAGAATCTCATTATCTCGCTTCATCCGCACAACGACAGAGGCTGCGCCGTGGCCGACAGTGAAATGGGTCTTCTAGCAGGCGGAGACCGCATTGAGGGCACGCTCTTTGGCAACGGGGAACGTACGGGTAACGTGGATATTATTACCTTGGCGCTCAACATGTATTCGCAGGGGGTGGATCCCGGACTGGACTTTTCCGATCTGCCGGCCATTACCGAGGTGTATGAGCGCGTGACGGGTATGCACGTCTACGAACGTCAGCCATACAGTGGCAAGCTTGTTTTCGCGGCGTTCAGCGGCTCTCACCAGGATGCGATCGCCAAGGGCATGAAATGGAGAGAGGAAAAGGGCGGCGTGTGGAACGTGCCGTATCTTCCCATCGACCCTTCCGACGTGGGGCGGGTGTACGAGGCCGATGTCATCCGCATCAACTCGCAGTCGGGCAAGGGCGGAATCGGGTACATCCTGGAAACACAGTACAACCACGTTCTGCCTCCCAAAATGCGCGAGATGTTTGGCTACCACGTCAAAAGCATTTCCGACCATGAGCATCGCGAGCTCAAGCCGCAGGAGGTCTACGAGATCTTTACGCGTGATTTCGTCAACCTGACGGATCGAATCGAGGTGGGAAAGGTCTCCTATACCGAAGAGAACGAGAATGTCAAGGCAAAGGTGACCATTCGCTTTGGCAACGGTGAGCAGACGCTGTCGGCCATCGGAAACGGAAGTCTGGACGCCGTGAGCAATGCGCTCAAAGAGGTAACGGGAAAGGATTACACCCTTCAAAGCTACACCCAGCACGCGCTTGAGGGCAAATCCAGCTCAAAGGCGGCCTCCTACGTCAGCATTGAGATGGGAGCGCGCACCTATTGGGGCGTGGGAATTGACAGCGACATCGTGATGGCGTCGGTAAGAGCCTTGGTCAGCGCGGTCAACGAAATGCTGGCGGAAGAATAAACAAACCCTGAACAAGCAAAAAGGATACAGAACTTATGAAATTAACCGGAGCAGAAATTGTCATTCAAACGCTGATCGAGCAGGGCGTGACCGATGTGTTCGGGTACCCCGGCGGTCAGGTGTTGAACATCTATGACGCGCTTTATAAAGAAAGCGACAAGATCAATCATATTCTGACGGCGCACGAGCAGGGAGCTTCCCACGCCGCCGACGGATATTCCCGCGTTACGGGCAAGGTGGGCGTTTGCATCGCCACCTCGGGCCCCGGCGCTACCAATCTGGTTACGGGAATCGCCACCGCCATGCTCGACTCGATTCCAATGGTTGCCATTACAGGCAACGTGCCGTCCTCGCTGATCGGTAAGGATAGCTTCCAGGAGATCGACATCACGGGTATTACGCTTCCGATCACAAAGCACAATTATTTCGTGCACCGTGTGGAGGATCTGGCCGATAGCATCCGCGAGGCCTTCCGGATTGCCAAATCTGGCCGACCGGGACCGGTTCTGATCGATATTCCCAAGGACGTGCAGGTGGCTGCCTGTGAGTTTGAACCCAAACCGATTGCCGAGAAATTCCCGCTTCCCGTTGCCTCTCAGAATAAGATCGACGAGGCGATTGGGTTGATCAATGCTTCCGAGCGTCCCTATATTTACATCGGCGGCGGTGCCGCAGGACTTGGTATGGGCAAGCAGATCGAGGCGCTTGCCGCGCGAATTGGCGCGTATATCGGGTGTACGTTTATGGGACTTTCGGCGGTCAACGAGGACTGCGACCGTTTCCTCGGTATGCAGGGTATGCACGGACATTACGCGTCGTCTATGGCGCAAAAAGAGGCCGACCTCATTTTGGCTGTTGGCGTGCGCTTCAGCGATCGCGCGACAGGAGACACCAAAAAGTTTGCCGTGAACAGTAAGATCATTCAGCTTGACCCCGATTTTTCGGAGATCAACAAAAATATCAACGTCGACGTAGGCATCATCGGTGACGTGGCCGATTCCTTTGCTCGCATTGCAGAGGGAGCGGAGGCGCGAGACCGCGCCCCGTGGAGAGAAACGGTGGAGGCTCTTCGCGCCGACGAGCAAAGATTTACCGCCGAGGCGGAGCAGGCAAGCCAAGCCCCCCTCACTCCCAAGCAGGTATTTGACGTTCTCAATGAGGAAAAGCCGCCTCGAACCGTGATCGCCACCGACGTGGGGCAGCATCAGATGTGGACGGCGCAGTATGTGAAATTTGACGGCCCGCGCCGATTTGTTTCGAGCGGTGGACTTGGCACGATGGGCTTTGGTCTGGGTGCGGCGATCGGTGCGCAGGTAGCAACCGGAGATTGCACCGTGCTGATCACGGGCGACGGAAGCTTTGGTATGAATCTCAACGAGCTTGCCACCACTGTCAGCTACAATCTTCCCGTAATCATCGTGCTGATGAATAACGGCGTGCTTGGAATGGTGCGGCAATGGCAAACTCTCTTCTTTGGAAAGCGGTATTCCAACACCGTGCTCGGCAGACAGACCGATTTTGTTAAGCTTGCCGAGGCATTTGGTGCCACGGGTTACCGTGTGTCCACTCCCGAGGAGTTCCGCGAGGCATTCCGAAAGGCAAAGGAGGCAAACGGCCCCGTATTGATCGACACGCTGATCGACAAGGACGCATTTGTGCTTCCCATGCTGCCTCCCGGAGGCTCGATCGACGATATCATCGTAAGAAAGTGAGGCGAGAGCATGGATAAGAAAAATCAATTCGTAATTGCCGTGTACGTTGACAACCAATTCGGTGTTCTGACACGCGTGACCAGTATGTTTACCCGTCGCGGCTTTAACATCGACGCCTTGACCGTTGGTGAGACCGAGTCTCCCGCCTATTCCCGTATTACCATCTCGCTCAGCGGGGACGGCTATGCAAGGGAACAGCTGATCAACCAGCTTCGCAAGCTTTACAACGTCAAAAAGGTGGAGGTTCTGGAGGAGGATTGCATCCAGCGGGAGCTGATGCTGATCAAGGTCAAAAATACCGCCGAGTATCGCGCCGAGGTGCTTTCCGCGGTGGATGTTTACCGCGCGAAGGTCATCGACTATACGGTGGACGGGATGTGCATCGAGATCACGGGCGACCCCTCCAAGATTGATGCCTTTATCAAGCTGATGAACTTTTACGGGATCATCATTGAGATGTGCCGTACGGGTATTGTGGCGCTGGAACGCGGAAGCAATACGTTGCTAAACAAATAATCAGGAAATCAAAAATAAAATCTATTTTTCGTGAAATAAAAAGGAGAATTTACTATGGCAAACATTTACTATCAGCAGGATTGCGATCTGAACAAGCTCAGCGGCAAGACCGTTGCGATCATTGGCTACGGCTCGCAGGGCCATGCGCACGCGCTCAACCTCAAGGATTCGGGTGTACACGTTATCGTAGGTCTGTACAAGGGAAGCAAGAGCTGGGCCAAGGCAGAGGCTGCAGGTCTGGAGGTCTACACCGCCGCAGAGGCAGCTGCCAAGGCCGACCTGATCATGATCCTGATCAACGATGAAAAGCAGGCAAAGCTGTACAAGGAAAGCATTGAGCCCAACCTCACCGAGGGTAAGACTCTGGCGTTTGCGCACGGCTTTAATATCCACTTTGGTTGCATCAAGCCTCCCAAGAACGTCAACGTCATCATGATCGCGCCCAAGGGACCGGGTCACACGGTTCGCAGCGAGTACCAGGTTGGCAAGGGCGTGCCTTGCCTGATCGCGATCGAGCAGGACGCTACGGGTGATGCGCTGGATATCGGTCTGGCATATGCGCTGGGTATTGGCGGCGCACGTGCAGGCGTTTTGGAGACCACCTTCCGCACCGAGACCGAAACCGACCTGTTCGGTGAGCAGGCCGTGCTCTGCGGCGGCGTTTGCGCCTTGATGCAGGCAGGCTTTGAGACTTTGGTTGAGGCCGGATACGACCCCAGAAACGCTTACTTTGAGTGTATCCATGAGATGAAGCTGATCGTAGACCTGATCTACCAGAGCGGCTTTGAGGGCATGCGCTACTCGATCTCCAACACCGCAGAGTACGGTGACTATATCACGGGGCCGAAGATCATTACCGACGATACCAAGAAGGCTATGAAGAAGATCCTGTCCGATATTCAGGACGGTACCTTTGCCAAGGACTTCCTTCTGGATATGTCCGATGCAGGCGCACAGGTGCACTTCAACGCGATGCGCAAGATCGCTGCCGAGCATCCCTCCGAGGTGGTTGGTAAGGACATCCGCAAGCTCTACAGCTGGAGCGACGAGGATAAGCTGATCAACAACTGATTGGCACGAGAGGACGCGGTTTTTGTGGGAACCTTTTTGAAAAAAGGTTCCCACGCCCTCCAAAAACTTGATCCTAAAAAGTTATGTGCTAAATTGGGCAAGGTAGATCGCTTCAGATAAACAATAGCTACCTCCGGCGTTTTGGTACCGCCACCCAAAACGCTCCATAAGATTAGTTTGCCATGGCTGTTGTCCTCTTCAAAAATATCCCGTTTGTCTTGTAAGAAATGCGGTTTTCTTCTGAAAACTTTATTTCTTACAGTGCAAACCGAACATAAGGAGCAAACGAATATGATAAAAGATACGATTGTTGACGGATTTCAAAACGCCCCCCATCGCTCGCTTTACCACGCGCTGGGACTGACCGACGAGGAGCTTTCGCGCCCTCTGATCGGCATTGTCAGCTCGTATAACGAGATCGTGCCGGGGCATATGAACCTTGATAAGATCACCGACGCCGTCAAGCGCGGCGTAGCCATGGCGGGAGGAACCCCCATCATGTTCCCCGCAATCACGGTGTGCGACGGCATTGCCATGGGACACGTGGGAATGAAATATTCGCTCGTTACGCGTGACCTGATCGCCGACAGCACCGAGGCGATGGTCATGGCGCACGGCTTTGATGGGCTGGTTATGATCCCCAACTGTGACAAGAACGTCCCCGGCCTTCTCATGGCGGCGGCAAGACTGAACATCCCCACGGTATTCGTCAGTGGCGGCCCCATGCTGGCCGGACGCGTGGGCGGCAAGAAGCGCAGCCTTTCGAGCATGTTTGAGGCGGTTGGCGCTTATACGGCAGGGAAGATCAACGAGGAGCAGCTTTGCGAATACGAGCGCAAGGTCTGTCCTACCTGCGGCTCCTGCTCTGGCATGTACACCGCAAACTCTATGAACTGCCTCACGGAGGTGCTGGGTATGGGGTTGCGCGGAAACGGAACGATCCCTGCCGTCTACTCGGCGCGCATCGAGCTTGCCAAGCACGCGGGCATGCAGGTGATGGAGCTGGTGAAAAAGAATATCCGTCCGCGCGACATCATGACCGAAGCGGCGATCCGCAACGCCGTGACTGCCGATATGGCGCTGGGATGCTCCACCAACAGTATGCTCCATCTTCCGGCAATTGCCAACGAGTGCGGCGTTCTGTTCAGTCTGGACGAGGTAAACCGCATCAGTGAAAAAACGCCGAATCTCTGCCATCTGGCTCCTGCGGGTCCCACCTACATGGAGGACCTCAACGAGGCGGGCGGTGTGTACGCGGTGCTCAAGGAGCTGACCAAGCTCGGACTGCTCGATACCTCGGTGATGACCTGCACCGGCAAAACGCTGGGAGAAAATATTGAGGCGGCACAGAACCTCGACGACACCGTGATCCGTACCGTGGAAAATCCTTATAGCAAGACCGGCGGTATTGCAGTTCTGCGCGGCAATCTCGCTCCCGACGGATGCGTGGTCAAGAGAAGCGCGGTCGCGCCCGAAATGCTGGTGCACGAGGGCCCTGCAAAGGTATTTGAAAGCGAAGAGGAATGCATTGCGGCCATTTACGGTGGCAAGATCGTGAAGGGCGACGTGGTGGTGATCCGCTACGAGGGTCCCGCGGGCGGCCCCGGAATGCGTGAGATGCTTTCTCCCACCTCTGCGATTGCGGGCATGGGACTGGATAAGGACGTGGCGCTGATCACCGACGGACGCTTCTCGGGTGCAACGCGCGGCGCGTCGATCGGGCACGTATCTCCCGAGGCAGTCAGCGGCGGTACGATCGCTTACGTCAAGGACGGCGATCTCATTTCAATCAACATCCCCGAATACCGCATCGAGCTTAAGGTATCCGACGAGGAGCTGGCAAAGCGCCGTGCCGAAATGCCGATCAAGAAAAAAGACAACATCACGGGTTATCTCAAACGCTACGCCATGATGGTCAGCTCGGCCGATCAGGGCGCGATCATCAACAAATAACCGATACAGAGAGGGCTTACAGAGATGTCTACGAAAATGACAATGACGCAAAAGATCCTTGCGGCACACGCGGGACTCGCATCTGTGGAAGCGGGGCAGTTGATCCTGGTCAACGTCGACCGCGTCCTCGGCAACGATATTACCTCCCCCGTGGCGATTCGCGAATTTGAGCGCATCGGCGCCAAGGAGGTCTACGATAAAGAAAAGGTGACGATGGTCATGGACCACTTCGCCCCCAACAAGGATATCAAGGCAGCAGTACAGTGCAAGATGTGCCGTGAATTCTGCAACCAATACGAGGTAACGAACTTTTACGACGTGGGCCGCATGGGCATCGAGCATGCTCTGCTCCCCGAAAAAGGCTTGGTGGTGCCGGGTGACGTAGTCATCGGAGCCGATTCGCACACCTGTACCTACGGCGCCCTCGGTGCCTTTTCCACGGGCGTAGGCTCTACCGATATGGCGTGCGGGATGGCTACCGGAAAGGCGTGGTTCAAGGTGCCCTCCGCGATCAGATTCGTGCTGAAGGGAACATTGAACCGCTACGTCTCGGGTAAGGACGTGATTTTGCACATCATCGGCAAGATCGGTGTGGACGGCGCGCTTTATAAGTCGATGGAATTTGTGGGGGAAGGCGTTTCGTCTCTGACGGTCTATGACCGACTCACCATTTCCAACATGGCCATCGAGGCGGGCGCCAAGAACGGCATTTTTGAGGTTGACGAGCAGACCTTGGCATACGTCAAGGAACGCGCCAAGACGCCTTACACGGTATACACCGCCGATCCCGACGCCGTTTATGACGAAACATACGAGATCAATCTATCGGAAATCCAACCCACCGTTGCCTTCCCGCATCTGCCCGAGAACACCCGTACCGTCGACAACGTGGGCGATGTGCGCATCGATCAGATCGTCATCGGCTCCTGCACCAACGGTCACTACAAGGACCTTGCCGAGGCGGCAGAGATTCTGAAGGGAAAACGGATTGCCGACCACGTGCGCGCCATTATCATTCCCGCTACGCAGGATATTTACCTCAAGGCAATGGAAAACGGATTGCTCAAGATCTTTATTGAGGCGGGCTGTGTGGTCTCCACCCCCACCTGCGGTCCCTGCCTGGGAGGCCACATGGGTATTCTCGCCGCGGGCGAGCGTGCCGTGGCCACCACCAACCGCAACTTTGTGGGACGTATGGGTGACGTCAAGTCCGAGGTCTACCTTGCAAGCCCCGCCGTGGCGGCGGCCAGCGCAATCGCGGGCAAGATCGCGGATCCCCGCGTGATTGCAGCAGAGTGATCGGAAAGGAGCAATCGGCTATGAAATTTAACGGAAAAGCAATCAAATACGGAGATAACGTCGATACCGACGTCATCATCCCTGCAAGATATCTCAACACCATCGATAAAAAAGAACTGGCCTCCCACTGCATGGAGGACATCGACAAAACCTTTACCGACAAGGTAGAGGCGGGCGACATCATGGTGGCGGGCTACAACTTCGGGTGCGGCTCCTCGCGTGAGCACGCGCCGATCGCCATCAAGGAGAGCGGTATTTCGCTGGTCATCGCCAAGAGCTTTGCGCGTATCTTCTACCGCAACTCGATCAACATCGGGCTTGCGATCCTTGAGTGCCCCGAGGCGGTGGACGCGATCCGAGAAGGAGACCGCATAGAGGCCGATCTGGATGCGGGTGTGATCTACAACCGCACCACGGGCGAGCAATTCCAAACCCAGCCCTTCCCGGCATTTATTCAAACGATCATTCAGAACGGCGGACTCGTGGAATCGATCCGCAAAGGAGCCATCAAATGAGATACAACATTGCATTACTCAAAGGGGACGGCATCGGTCCCGAGATCGTGGACAGCGCGGTAAAGGTGCTGGAGGCGATCGGAAACAAGTTTGGACATGAGTTCGTGTTCACACCTTATCTCATCGGCGGAATTGCGATCGATACCTGCGGAGAACCGCTGCCCAAGGAAACCGTGGAGGGCTGCCTCGCTTCCGACAGTGTGCTTTTGGGTGCTGTGGGCGGACCCAAATGGGATACGCTCCCCGGAAATATCCGCCCCGAAAAAGCACTTCTCGGGATCCGCGCGGCAATGGGGCTCTTCACCAATCTCCGCCCCGCAAAGCTCTACCCGGCACTCAAGGGCGAATGTCCTCTGCGGGCCGACATCGTAGAGAACGGATTTGATATTATGATCGTCCGCGAGCTGACGGGAGGCATCTACTTCGGTGAGCGCGGCATGCGCGAAGGGAAGTGGGGCGAGGAGGCCTATGATACCGAGTGCTATAGCCGCATGGAGATCGAACGCATTGCCAAGGTGGCCTTTGAAACGGCGCGCAAGAGAGGGAAGAAGGTTACCAGCATCGACAAAGCAAACGTACTGGAGTCCTCCAGACTTTGGAGAAAGATCATGCACGAAACTGCCGAGCGCTATCCCGATGTGGAATACAGCGACATGCTGGTGGACAACGCCGCGATGCAATTGGTACGCAACCCCGCGCAGTTTGACGTGGTAGTCACTTCAAATATGTTTGGCGACATCCTTTCTGACGAGGCCTCGCAGATCACGGGCTCGATCGGAATGCTTCCCTCGGCATCTCTTGGAGAAACAACGAGAGGACTTTACGAGCCGATCCACGGTTCTGCTCCCGACATTGCGGGCCAGCACAAGGCAAACCCGATCGCAACCATCCTTTCGGCGGCTATGATGCTGCTGCATTCCTTTGGCCTTGCCAAAGAATCCGATGCGATCGTAAGCGCGGTAGACGCCGTCCTCAACGCAGGCTATCGCACGGCCGATCTTTCCCACGGGGCAGCGTATCTCTCCACCGAGGAGATCACCGCAAAAATTTTGGAACAAATTTAAGAGGCAAATATGTCAAATCACACCGTAACCACGCTTTGCCGGCGCTTGCAGGCACTTTGCGTGTTTCGTGAGTTGCTCGATACTCCCATGCTTCGGGCATTCCTCGAGTTTGCGAAAACCACCGAGCGCATCGATGCGTACAGTCGCTTCGTCTATGCAATTTATCAAGGCGGCGGCAATTTAACGGCATGCGTGCGCAAGCTGGTTTTTGAAAATGAAAACGTGTACGTCACGGCGCTTGCAAAGGATGCCTCCATCGATCCTAACGTTATGGCATCGGTGGATCGCGAGCTGGAAACGCTGTCGGAATTTGCGGCGCTCAAACCGTCCGATTTCGCCGCGTTGCTTGGAGAGACTCCGGTGGCCGGGTTCTCCTCTGAATCGGTGGATCTCAGAACCGCATACGCCGCGCGCGTGGCAGAGATCCACAAGCACGGATACGGCATCTTTGCCACAAGCGGGATGTTCCGCCTGTCCGACGTGGAGGAGCGCAAGATCGAGCCGATCGTTTCCTACGATCCCGTTACGCTTGATTCCTTCATCGGATATCACGAGGAGCGCGAACGGGTGCTTTCCAACACTCGCGCCTTTGTGGAAGGAAGGCCCGCGGCCAACGTGTTGCTTTACGGAGATGCCGGAACCGGCAAATCCTCCACCGTCAAGGCCGTGGCCAATCACCTGTTTGAGGAAGGAATCCGCCTCATCGAGATCCGCAAGGATCAGATGAAGCAGCTTCCGTTCGTGATGGAGCAGATCAGCGGCAATCCGCTGAAATTCATCATTTTTATCGACGACCTGTCGTTCAACCGCAACGACGATACCTTCAGCATGCTCAAGGCAGCCCTGGAGGGGTCGGCGTTGGCAAAGGCAAAAAATGCCGTCATTTACGCCACCAGCAACCGCCGGCACATCGTGCGCGAGTGCTTTGACGACCGTGAGGGCTCGGACGTGCATCGCAACGATACGATGCAGGAGCTGCTGTCGCTTTCCGCGCGTTTCGGACTTTCCATTCAATTTGGAAAGCCTGATAAGAAGCTTTATCTGGAGATCGTGCGTGAGTTGGCGAAACAAAAGAATATTACGGTGGATACCGAAAAGCTTGAGATCGATGCCGAGGCGTTTGCTCTGCGGCGCGGTCACCGTTCCGCCCGTTGCGCGGAGCAATTTATCGACAGTTTACTGTAATGGATAAGAGAGGTAAAAAAATGCTGACCTTAGATAACGTATATCGCGCAAGCTACGCGCTTCGTGACGTGGTTCGCAAAACCGATGTCATCTATGCGCCCAAGCTTTGTCCCGGGGCGCAGATCTACTTAAAAACCGAAAATCTGCAGATCACGGGCTCCTTCAAGGTGCGCGGCTCCTACTATAAAATGTCGCGCCTGTCCGATGCCGAAAAGTCACGCGGTGTCATTGCCTGCTCGGCGGGAAATCACGCGCAGGGCGTGGCTCTTTCCGCGCAGCGAAACGGCATCAAGGCGGTGATCTGCTTGCCCGACGGCGCGCCGATCTCCAAGGTGGAGGCAACCAAGAGCTACGGCGCCGAGGTGTGCCTGGTCAAGGGTGTTTACGACGACGCCTATAAAAAGGCATTGGAGCTCCGTGACGAAAAGGGCTATACCTTTATTCACCCCTTTGACGATGAGGATGTGATCGCGGGGCAGGGAACCATTGCGCTGGAGCTGATGGAGCAGATCGCCGATATGGATGCGGTGATCGTACCCATTGGCGGCGGCGGACTGATTTCCGGCATTGCGTACACGCTCAAAATGATCAAGCCAGACATCAAGGTCTATGGCGCACAGGCGCAGGGGGCTCCCTCGATGGCAAATTCGGTGCGCGACGGCGAGATCGAAGAGCTGGCAAGCGTTTCTACGATTGCCGACGGTATTGCGGTGAAAAAGCCGGGAAGCCTGACGTATGAAATTTGCAAGGAATACGTGGACGGGATCGTTACCGTGAGTGATGACGAGATCTCGGCAGCGATCCTTGCGCTGATGGAACAGCAAAAGTTGGTTACCGAGGGCGCGGGCGCTGCTGCAGTAGCGGCGGCTATGTTTGGGAAGGTTGAAGTCATGGGCAAAAAGGTGGTGTGTCTGCTTTCGGGCGGAAACATCGACGTTACCATTCTTTCCCGCGTGATCCGTCGCGGATTGCTCATGTCGGGACGTACCTGTCAGCTGATGATCGAGCTGGTTGACAAGCCCGGTCAGCTCAAGGACGTTTCCGCGATCATTGCCGATCTGGGCGGAAACGTGACCTCGGTACATCATGAGCGCGCCAACGAGGGCTCGGACGTCAACGGCTGTTATCTGCGCATCATTCTCGAAACCCGTAATTTTGAACACATCAAGCAGATCCGCGAGGCCCTCACCGGTGCCGGATTCCGTCTGATCTGATAAAAAAGGAGATAATCATGAAAAAAGTAGCAACCGAAAAAGCCCCCGCGGCGATCGGCCCTTATTCGCAGGCCATGATCGTGGGAAATCTGGTATACACCTCGGGGCAGATCGCCATCGACCCTGCCGTAGGAGACCTCATCCAAGGCGACGTGCGCGCCCAGACCGAACAGGTCATGAAAAATCTGGGCGCCGTTCTTGAAGCGGCTGGCAGCTCCTATGCCAAGGCTGTAAAGACCACCTGTTTCCTCCGGGACATTGCGGATTTTGCGGTGTTCAATGAGGTGTACGGCAAGTACTTCACCGAAAAGCCCGCGCGCAGCTGCGTGGCGGTTGCCGCGCTTCCCAAGGGCGCTTTGGTGGAAGTGGAAGTCATTGCCGAAGTATAAAATGAAAGGATGCAAAATGATGTGCGCTAAGAATATCGATTGGAGCAATTTGGGCTTTGGATACGTAAAGACCGATTGGCGTTACGTTTCCAATTACAAGGATGGGCAATGGGATGACGGTACCCTCACGGGAAACGAGACCATTGTGATGAACGAGTGCGCAGGGGTACTGCAATACGCGCAGACCTGCTTTGAGGGCCTCAAGGCCTATACCACCTCCGACGGACGGATCGTGTGCTTCCGCCCCGATCTCAACGCCGAGCGAATGATCGACTCCTGCGAGCGGATGGAAATGCCTGCCTTTCCGAAGGAGCGGTTTCTGGAGGCCGTAAAAAAGACGGTTGCGGCAAACCGCGAATGGGTTCCGCCTTATGGCTCGGGCGCCTCACTGTATCTGCGTCCCTATATGTTTGGAAGTAATCCTGTCATCGGCGTTAAGCCCGCTTCGGAGTATCAATTCCGCGTGTTTGCAACGCCTGTGGGACCTTATTTCAAGGGCGGTGTCCGTCCTCTTACGGTTCGCATCAGCGATTTTGACCGTGCCGCACCGCGCGGCACCGGACACATCAAGGCGGGGCTCAACTACGCGATGAGCCTTCATGCGATCGTGGACGCACATGAAAAGGGTTTTGATGAGAACGTTTATCTGGACCCCGGAACGCGTACCTATATCGAAGAAACCGGTGGCGCCAACATTCTGTTTGTTACCAAGGACGGCAAGGTCGTCACACCGAAATCTTCGTCGATCCTGCCCTCTATCACGCGCCGCTCTCTGGTACAGGTGGCTGCCGACTATCTGGGACTGACCGTGGAGGAACGCCCTGTGTCTCTTTCCGAGCTTGAATCCTTTGCCGAGTGCGGCCTGTGCGGCACCGCCGCCGTGATCTCGCCCGTTGGCAAGATTGTGGACCACGGCAAGGAGATCTGTCTCCCCTCGGGCATGGAGGATATGGGCCCCGTGACCAAAAAGCTTTACGATACGCTTCGCGGCATCCAGATGGGAACCGTTCCGGCTCCCGAAGGATGGATCATGGAGATTGAATAAGGAGTTATACCAGGGGGAAGGCCACTTTGTTGATAGGGGGCCTTTCCTGATACAGAATTTTCCGGGGACCCCTTCCTGAGCGAGGGGACCTCGGACTTTTTTGAAACCGGTTCCACATCCTTTTGCATCGAAGGGGCTTGCTTTTGTATGCAGCAGACGATTTGATTGCGCGATCGCGGTTTTTGATTGAATGATTTCGAAAATGATCGATTTTTGATTGAATGTAAATCCGATTTTTAAAATAATATATGATATTCGTAAAAAAGTATATTGTATCTGTGATGTGTAGGTGGTACAATTGTAGTATTCTCGAATGATCCTGTCCGAGACCTGAAAAATACATTATGAATGATGAAGGAAGGGTGCTTTCATGAAGATTGACCGTGATTTTGTGAGTGGAAATATTGAAGTTCTGGATATTCGGGAGGACACCGTTACTTTGGCAAATGAGCTACGCGATACCCGAGCCGATCGCGATTGGTTTTATTGGGCGTTTCGTGTAACCGGGGCTGCCGGAAAAACCGTCACCTTTCAGTTTCCTCACGTCAACCGCGTTGGATATTGGGGGGCTGCCGTTTCCACCGATTTGGATTCGTGGCAATGGACGGGAAACCGTAAGATCTGGCAAGAGGCCGACGGCACCGATTATGAAGCCTTCGTCTATACGTTTGGCGCGGACGAGAACGAGGTCTATTTTTGCTACAATATGCTGTATACACCTGCCCGTTTTGAGGCATTCTGTCGCCGCAACGGCTTAAAGATCGAGGAGCTTTGTCTTTCCAATAAGGGGCGAAGCGTTCCTTACGCCCGCTTTGGGGCGGGAGACAAAAAAATGCTGATCACCTCGCGTCATCACGCCTGCGAGAGCACGGGAAGCTACGTTTTGGAATCGGTGTTCCAGTCCTTCATCAATAACCCCCTCGAGGGATATGAGATCATCGCCATTCCGTTTGCCGATTACGATGGCGTAGTGGACGGTGACCAGGGAAAGCACCGCTTGCCATGGGATCATTGTCGCGATTATAAGCTTGACAAGACCCCCAGTATTTATCACACCTGTGCGGCGATCCGGCATATTGCCGACACCAACCAAATTGTGCTTGCCTTTGATTTCCATTCTCCCAAGCATTGCGGCGATATCAACGATCGGGTGCACATTCCTTACAATTACGTGGAGGAGGCTCCGCGCTACGATCGTTTCTCAGAAATATTTGCCTCGAAGATCACGCCTGATGCAATCCCGTACGATCCTGCGGATAACTGGCCGGCGGATAACGGCTGGAACCAAAGTACCAATGCCAATTTTGCGCGGTATATGGCGGTAAAGCCCGAAAATAAGCTCGCGGTGGTGCTGGAGACTCCTTACTTCGGGTTACCCGATGGTAGAGTGGTCAATCGCGATACGATGTACGTCTTTGGGCAATGCTTTGCAAGCGCCGTGCGCGACTACATGAAGGAACATCCGTAATACGTATCAAAAATACTCCGCTCCCTTGCCGTATCGCCGGGGAGCGGAGTTCGTTATGTATGCTCGCATAATTCGCGCAGAGGGCACTCGTTGCATTTGGGTGCACGTGCGGAGCAGGTGTCGCGGCCGAACTGGACGATGCGGTGGCAGAAATCCGAGATCTCCTCGGGGGCTACCAATTCGTTCATAATTTTTTCCACCTTGACCGGATCCTTGAGCGATTCGGGATACATGCCAAAGCGTCCGCAGATGCGGATGCAGTGCGTATCTGCCACGATCCCACCGGTACGGTAGAGGTCGCCCAGCAAAAGATTGGCCACCTTGCGCCCCACGCCGGGAAATTTGAGCAGCTCCTCCATTGTGTTGGGGAGAACCCCGTGATAGTCGTTGACCAGCATGGCACAGGCGTCCTTGGTATTTTGCGCTTTGACGTGATAAAGGCCGCAGGAGCGGATGTAGCGCTCGATATCCGAGATCTCGGCGTTGGCAAGCGCCTGTGGGGTAGGGTAAGCGGCGAACAGCTCACGGCATACCGTATTCACACGCGCGTCGGTACACTGCGCAGAGAGCCGTCCCATGATCAAAAGCTTCCAGGGCTCGCCGTTCCATTCCAATGCGCAAACTGCCTCCGGATACACCTCTTTTAATTTATTCACGATTTCGGACATTCGCGCCCGCTTTTGCTGCTTGGTCATCACGGCGATCCTTTCTTAGCTAACGTTACATCTCATTATAACAAAAAACGGTCGAATTGTCAACTGTCGGCCGCTTTTCAAAGCATGAGAAAAAATATCCTTGAAAAATTTGAAAATCCTATTGCATTTTGCAAACGGATATGATATAATGTACAGGTATCGTGTGAAGTATGTCCGGGTTTTCCGGAATGAAATGCAAAAAAATGGGAGGTTTCGTATGGTAGCACAGTATATTATCGGTGGCTTGCTTCTGGCGATTGCAGTGGTTTTGGTCGCTATTATCCTGAAGCAGACCGGCAAGGAAAAGGGACTGTCCGGCACTATCGCAGGCGGCTCGGATACCTATTTCGGCAAGTCAGGCGGTTCTACCAAGGATAAGCTTTTATTCAGACTGACGGTTGTTCTGTCGATTCTGTTCGTGGCTCTTTCGGTTGTATTGACCATTTTGGTAGCCTGAAACAAAAAGAGGATGCAAGGGCATCCTCTTTTTCCTTATCCGCATTCATACGAAAATCAACGTTTTTTCATTGACAGGCGTTTGTTTTTTGTACGAGAATAAAAAATATAAAAGCATACACTCTACCGTTGGTTAATACCTTCCCACTCAACCGTCGGTGTGTAGATTTTTGCTCTGCCTTCGGCTATACTGGAGGCGAAAGGAGGTACCTTATGGATCAGGTAAAGATCGGACGGTTCATTGCCGATTGCAGAAAAAAACAAAAGCTCACGCAAATGCAGTTGGCAGAAAAACTGAATCTCACCGATCGGGCAGTTTCGAAATGGGAGACCGGCAAGGCCATGCCGGATTCCTCAATCATGCTGGATCTGTGTGCGATTCTGAACATCAGCGTGAACGATTTATTATGTGGGGAGGTAGTTACTATGGATAATTACAACAAAGAATCGGAAAAAATTTTACTGGAAATGGTCAAACAAAAGGAAGAGGCCGATAAACGGCTGCTGATGATGGAGGTCTTCATTGGGGGAGTCTGCCTGCTTGTGCTGCTGGCATTGTTGTTGATCGCCGGCTTGGTGCAAATGCAGGAGTGGCTGCGCGTGGTGCTGATCCTGATCGGATTCTTTCCTATCCTGTTTGCTACGCCTTTTATGCTCAGGATCGAGCAGACGGCCGGCTACTATCAGTGCGCGCACTGCGGACATCGCTACGTTCCTTCCTATCAAAGCGTATTTATGGCGATGCACATGGGCAGAACGCGCTATATGAAATGCCCGAACTGCCAAAAGAGATCCTGGCAGAAAAAGGTGATCCGCAAGGATTGAAGGACCGCATCGCAAACACAACCGGAGGTCCCCGGATCCAATCGGGGGTCCCAAACGGAAAAGGCAGAAAGAAAATTTTTCTGCCTTTTTTCTTTTTGTGGACAAATTCAAGTCACTATGCTATACTTTAAATGCCTATTTTGGGGAACAAAGGAGTACAGAAATGAGCAATCAAGAAAAGGATTTTTCTTACGTTGAAGTCGATCCCAACATGATTGTGGAGTCCTCTATCCGCAACGTGAATGTTCAAATGTTTTCTGTTCGTCAAGAACCGTTTGAGGTATACGGTGCGTATGATTCTCTGAGGGAGCCGTGGTTTGTTCGGATGCCGAATGAGGTTGCCGCTTCGGTCAGTGAAGGGGTGGAGCGCCTTGCCAAGGAGCCTACCGGGTGCCGTGTTCGCTTTTCCACGGATTCGGACGTGATTGCCGTCCGTGCGGAAATGGCGGCGATTGCCTATAGTCCGCATCTGACCTTACTTGCCTCGGCAGGCTTTGATGCGTATGTAGACGGGAACGACGAAAGTCACTTCCAAGCGCCGTTTCTCCCACCGTACGGAACGACCGACGGATACGAGCAGTTGATGCGCGTCCCGTTTCGGACGCGTGAAACACGGAATATTACCATCTTCTTTCCCACCCATGCTCGTGTGAAAAATTTGTGGATTGGTGTCCGACCGGATGCGAAATTGGGGAAGGGGAAAGCGTATCGCAATCCAAAACCCGTCGTTTTTTACGGATCGTCGATTACACATGGGACGGGAGCATCGCGTCCCGGACTGGTTTGTTCCAATATTCTTTCCAACCGCTTCAATCTGAACACCTTGAATTTGGGCTTTTCGGGCAACGCCAAGGGGGAGCCCGCCATGGCGGATTATATTGCAGGCTTGGAAATGGCGGCGTTTGTGATGGATTACGATCACAACGCGCTTACCGTGGAGCATTTGCAACAGACGCACCGCCCGTTCTTTGCGCGCATCCGAGAAAGCCACCCCAATCTGCCTGTAATCATGCTCACACGTCCCAATATGCGCCCCGAGCATGAATTCAACAAGCAGATGCGCGATGTGGTGTATCAAACCTATTCCGAGGCTCTGCAAAACGGAGATGAAAACGTCTATTTTATCGACGGACGCGAATATTTGCTTCCTTACGGAGACGATGAGGCGATGTTGGATGGTACGCATCCCAATGACTTGGGCTATCGGGGAATGGCGGAATCTATTTCCGCCCATTTGGAAGTAATTATGAAAGACAATCCGGATTTTTGAGCTTTGCAAAGTGTTACCATTCAAAAACAGGCAACCGTGTTTTAGCGGATGCCTGTTTTTTGTGCATGCAAGGATCAAAGCTTGCGGTATTCGATCACGGCGCTGGATTGCGGAAGCGGAAGCTCTATCGAGTATCCGCAAAGCAGATCCGCACCGCGTACCTGTTCCTCCCGCACGGCATAGTCTTCATCGGAGATGCGCAGAAGGTAGGTGGCCTCGCGGTCAATGCTCTGCAGCTTGACGGTATGCACCGTTTCCTTGCAGTCCACGCGACGGAAGACGTAAACAACACCGTCACCATCCAATGCGAACTGATAGGAAATGAACACGTCCTCGTTCAGCGTTGGAGAGGAAAGGGGATAGAAATCTCCCTTGTGATACTTGCGGAGCCGAACGACCTCCGCGAGTGCGGTTTGTGCGCGAGCAAAGTCAAATTCTTCATTGAGCACGTCGTAATCCACACCTACCGCAATGGTAGCAGCGGCACGCATTTGGTTTGCAATCGGTACCCATGCTCCCGTGCAATGATAGGGGAGGTATTCGCTCAGGGAAAGTGTGATATTCTGGTTCCATACGTCACTGTGCTCGGTTTCGGACACCGGGCGACAGGTCACGTCACTACGCCACATGGGAACCGCGCGGCGCAGGGCCTCCAGGTCCAGGCGTCTGCCACCGCTGGAGCAGTTGTCGATGAAGAGTCCGGGGAATTCCTCTTTCAGGGAATCCCACAAGCGGTACAGGTTGCGGATGTGCTTCAATTCATTGATTCCCAGCCGACCGGGCTCGTCATTTTCTACCCAATAGCGCATGGGACGCATATTGAAGTCCTGGCGGTAATAGTCAATGTGATTCTCACGGAGCAAGCGCGACACGTTTTCATAGACGTATTGGTAGGCATCCTCACGCCCCAGATTCACCAGACGGTCGTCCAGCTTGTACAGGAAGCTGTCCTCCTCGCCAATGCTTTTTGCCGAGAGCAGGAATTCGGGGTGCTGCTCAAAGGTCTCGGTGCCGGCGCGTGCACGCTCAGGCTCAAACCATACCATAAAATGCATGTCTCTTTCGTGCGCAGCATCCGCAATCGGCTTCAATCCCTTGGAAAGTGCCTCGGTATAGGAGTAATTTCCCACACCGTGGGGGAAGCGGCCGGGGAACCAAGCGGCATCCAGCCAATAGGTGTCAATGTATTTGCATGCGGCCGCCTTTTCTACCGAGCGGAGCTGACCCTCATAGGAAACCCACATATCCCATTGCGGAGTCCGTTTATAACGGTCATACTGCTGGATGGAGAGAGGCGGATAGTCCATGTGTGCGGGCAAAGGATTGAAATCGGTTGCCAGAACCCGACGGAAGCGACGCCGAAGCGATGCGGTATCTTCGTTTGGCTGTCCTTCCATCACCAGTGCCGACGGCAGCTGCACGTCTTCTCCGGGCAACAGGTAGAAGTCTGCATATCCGTGACCGATCTGCACCGTAACCGCCGTTTCGGTACGGGCGATCTCTGCCTTCCACTGTCCCGTGTAGCCAACGGCAAACAGGAAGGGATGCCCATCCAGCGTCAAATCAAAGATCGGAAATGCGGAGGTGTCGGAGGAGCGACCTTCAAAAGGCTCAAAGGTAAAGCAATCTCCCACCTGCAGGCTCCTGTTATAGGGCAAAAAGCTGTTTTGCGTGCGGTTGTCGCCGTTCAAGGAATGAAAAACAGCGGTATCCTTACAGGGAAGCTCTACACCAAGGGTCACAATCTCACTGATCTGCGGGCTGTTTTCCTTTCCCGGATTTTTCAAAGAGAGCTTTCGGTAGACGTATCCTTCCGTACCGTGTTCGTCCTGAGCCGTGGCAAGAAGTGTGGGAAGACGGTTTTCGGAAAGATTCCATTGCATGCCGTTGATGCGAGCCGTTGTTGACAAAGTGATCATTGGAAACACTCCTTTTTTCTACTGACAGTCTTATTTGATAAAGCATGGGCAATTGCTTGACTTTTCTTGCTTTCTATGATATAATATCATATCAGTTTTCCTATTTCTATAATTATTCAATCAAAAAATAAAAGATTTCGATCAAATGGGAGGGAATATGTACGAGCCAATTTATCCCCCTAAAATGGAGCAACGGCTTGCCTTTGTTCCCATTATTCCGTATGCAGTTCGACATCAATGCGAATTTGTTGATGTAAACGATCCTTCTCTGGAGCCGCTTCATATTCATCCGCATATGGAGCTTCTTTACAACGTTTCCGGTAACCTCTCGTTTCTTATTGACGGCAAGGTCTACGACGTTCGTCCCGGGGAAGCGGTCATCTCCAAGGCCGGCACTCCGCACGTTTGTATTTTTCGCGAATCCCGTGTGCAAGAGTGGTTTTGTTTTTGGGTGGACGATCGCATGGATTGCGAGCTATTTGCTTTTTTGCATAAGGAGCACTTTTATCCGGTTCTTTCTCTGGACTCCGATCAACAAGCCCGTTTGGTTTCGTTGCTTACTCGGTTAAGATATGATACCGAAGAACGAAAAACGTCGCTTCGGCAAACCTCTCAGGTATTGCAGGTTTTAGCGTTGCTTGAGGAAGTGGATTCCAATGCTTCTGCAAGAGCCGATATTCCCGTTGCGTTGCAGCAGATTCTGGAGGATATCAACCAAAATTTTGCATCCATCAACAGTCAGGCAGATCTTTCAAAGCGGCATTTTGTTAGTACCGCTACGATGAATCGCTGGTTTCGCCGCTATTTGCATCTTTCCTTTCACCAATATTTGATTTTTCAAAAGCTTTCGCAGGCCGCAAAGCTGCTGTTGGATGGGGCTACGGTTACCGAGGCTTGTATGAGCGTGGGAATTTCGGATAGCTCATATTTTATATCTTTGTTTAAAAAGCAATTTGGCATCACTCCGCTGCAATACAAAAAGGGACAAAAGCGGGGGACAAGTAGCACTTACGGTAGCGTTATTTGATTGCGCTACCGCCGCGTGAGACCTTGCATACAAAAACCGCACCTCCGGTTGAGGTGCGGTTTTTTATCGCTCTTATTTTGCGTAGAACTCGTTGGCCAGGCGCTGGGTATCCTTTGCGATCATCAGCTCCTCGTCGGTGGGGAGGATGAGCACGCGAACCTTGGAGCCCTCTGCGGTCAGCTCAACAGTGGTTCCGCGAGGTGCGTTCATGTTCAGCTCCTCGTTGATCTTGATGCCAAGGTATTCCATGTTGGTAAAGATCATGTTGCGTACGCGGCAATCGTTCTCACCCAGTCCTGCGGTGATGACGATCACGTCAACGCCGTTCATCTCTGCGATGTAGCTTCCCACCAGCTTCTTGGTGTGATGTACAACCAGATCCATAGCCAGCTTTGCACGCTCGTTGCCCTGCTCTACAGCCGCCCAAACGTCGCGCGCGTCGCTCGATACGCCCGATACACCGATCAGACCCGACTTCTTGGTAAGCGCCGTGTCAAGCTCGTCTGCCGTAAAGCCCTTGTTGATCAGGAAGGTGACGATCGAGGGATCGAGAGGACCGCAACGGGTGCCCATTGCCAGGCCGTCCTGGGGAGTAAAGCCCATGGAGGTGTCTACGGCGATGCCGTTTTTGATGGCCGAAACCGAAGAGCCCGAGCCGAGGTGGCAGGTGATGATCTTCAGATCCTCAATCGGCTTGCCGATGTACTTGGCAGCCTCCTGGGAAACGTAGCGGTGCGAGGTTCCGTGGAAGCCGTAGCGGCGGATGCCGTATTTTTCGGTCCACTCGTAGGGAATTGCATAGGTATAAGCTGCCTCTGGCATTTGCGCAAAGAAGGCACTGTCATATACACCGACCTGCGGAACGTTGGGCATTGCCTTGATGCAAGCGTATACGCCCTTCAGAGATGCGGGGCCGTGCAGGGGGTTGATCGGAACGATCGATTCGATGTAAGCCAGAATCTCCTCGTTGAGGATGTTGGATTCCTTCAGCTTGCCGCCGTGCACAAAGCGGTGACCAACGGCCGCGATCTCGGAAACGTCGGAAATCACGCCCAGCTCCTTATCGGTGAGCTTTTCAAGCACCAGCTTGATGGCAGTGTTGTGATCGGGAATCGGGATGTCTGCGCTAAAGGGCTCGGCGTTGGGGCGCTTGTGGGTAATGCTTCCGCTGGTGGCGTTGATGCCGATCTTTTCGCAAATACCCTTTGCCATTACGCTGCCGTTGCTCATGTCAAAGAGCTGATATTTCAGCGACGAGCTGCCGGCGTTTACAACCAGAATTTTCATAATGCTGTTTCCTCCTGAGGTCTCCCGTCGCTTTTCGGCGGGGACGAAATATAAGATATTTGCCAACGGATTTTTCCGCGGCAGTTTAAGTCATCCTATATTATAAAACAAATCGCGCGAAAATGCAATAGAATTTGGCAATTTTCTCGCGAAAAAACATCTTTTTAAGGGATTTACAAAAAATTTCTTCGGTTAAGTGTTTACAAATTCCTTTTTTTGTGATAGAATAAGGGTGCGACACAACCGAATATGTCTTTCAAAAGGTGGCAATTTTACTTTCGGTAAAAATGCAACCTCTTATTCGCTTATCCTTTTGGAAGACGAAGTTGTGTCGCAGCAATCGAGGCTATGCATTTTTCGGTGCGTGGCTTCGGCTGCGCACTTTTTTGCATTTAAAGGGGCGATGCATAGAATGTATGTTCTCGTTTCAGGCACGAATATTCGATTCAGAAAATAATGCCGAATTTTTTGCAATCAAGTGTTTACAAATCTCTTTTTTTGTGATAAAATAAGGATGCGACACAATTTAATATGAGTCCATATTCTCGACTGGTGTACATTTTTTACTTCGGTAAAAATGTATGCTCCCTTTTTGTACGCTTGTCGTTGATATGGTGTAAAAAAGTTAAATTGTGTCGCAGCAATCGGGGCTATGCATTTTTCGGTGCGTGTGACTTCGGTTGCGCGCACTTTTTTGTATTTGGAGGGTAAATGAAAAAAACGGACAGGGAACTTCAGGATGTGACTATTTGCACGCTCTATTATGCGGAATACACCGAAACCGAGAATAGAAAGCTACGCGATGAGAGAATGTATTTGGATTCGAATCTTTTAAAGGCGTTTTCGGAGCATGCTTTTTGGAAAACGCTCTCTTCCAAACACAAAAGGGACGTTTTACAGCTTGCAGGGGTATTGGCTGCAATGTCCATGGCTTACGGGGCAAGGTTGACCGTATTGTTGTCCGAGCCTTTGCAAATACTTTCCTTTGAGGTTTCGGCGCCTTCCTTTTTATTTCGTTCCAAACAATTTGCCAATTTGATAAACGCGTTTTTCCTGAGCTCGGATATGGAGTTTTTTCCTTCCTCGGAGGTGGAGGGAGACTGCGTGCTCGCATTTGATTATTGCTACGAATCCAACGGTCAAACGCTACGGGGGACTCTTGATCGGCTCTATGAGGAGCTCATGGCAGAGATCGAAGCGGAAAAGGCCTTGCAAAAATAAAAATCACGGATATGCGACTCCCGATGGAGCGTATATCCGTGAATTTTTTATACTTGCAACGTGTTGCAAATTCGGTTGGAAAGCTCCACAAACTGCGCAATGTCGAGGCGCTCGCCGCGGACGTTGAGATCGTGGCCGCAGGCGGTAACGGTATATGTGATCTGCTCGCGCGAAAGATCCGGGAAGCCGGCGCCCAGGGCGTTGACCAGCGTTTTCCGACGCTGCCCGAACGCCGCCTTGACCGTGCGGAAGAGAAGTATTGTGTTCGGTTTTTTTGGAAAAGAACATAGATGTCATTTTTGAAAAGAACCGCGAGTCATCGCTGAAAAGGCTCGCAAGCACGCCGTGTCGACAACCCGTGTGCTTGTACGAAAAATTATAGAAAAAAGCGAAAAAAGTCCTTGAGTTTTTTTGAAAAAGCGTGTATAATATACGTCGGCATCCAATTTGACAACTTACAGAAGGACGTATTATGAAATTTTTCAGACCGAAGTTGCTCGAGGTATGTAAGAGCTACTCGAAAAAACAATTTGTCAACGATCTTGTGGCGGGACTGATTGTAGCCATTATCGCGCTTCCTTTGTCGATTGCGCTTGCAATCGCATCGGGAGTCTCACCCGAAAAAGGACTGTACACGGCGATCGTTGCGGGCTTTGTCATCGCGGTTCTCGGCGGAAGTCGCGTGAATATTTCGGGGCCTACCGCCGCCTTTGCCACCATCGTTGCCGGAATCGTCGCCCAACACGGAGTGGACGGGCTTGCCATAGCAACACTGATGGCGGGCGCGATCTTGGCGATCATGGGATTACTTCGTCTTGGCTCGCTGATCAAATATATTCCCGAGACCATAACGGTTGGCTTTACCTCGGGGATCGCCGTTACCATTGTCATCGGTCAGATCAAGGATTTTCTCGGGCTGACCTTTGCCCCCGGTACACACGCCGTGGAGTCCATGGAAAAGCTGGAAGCAATTGCCGCGTCGATTACCACCCTCAACCCCTTGGCACTTGCTGTCGGTCTTGTCGCGCTTGCCATTCTGATTGTTTGGCCTCGCGTCAGCAAAAAAATTCCCGGCTCGCTGATCGCGGTGTTCGTTCTTACGGCGGCGGTTCTTCTCGCCAAACTTCGAGTCAATACCATTGGCGATCTTTATACGATCGATCGGTCGCTTCCTACGTTTTCGCTTCCAACCTTTCAGGCAGAAAAAATCATCACACTGATTCCCAACGCGTTTACCATTGCGATCCTTGCGGCCATCGAGTCGTTGCTCTCCTGCGTGGTGTCTGATCGCATGATCGATGACACGCACGATTCCAACACCGAGCTGATTGCGCAGGGCACAGGTAACATTTGCTCGGCACTCTTTGGGGGAATCCCCGCAACGGGGGCAATTGCGCGCACGGCGGCAAACGTCAAAAACGGCGGACGCTCGCCCGTTTCGGCGATGATACACGCCGTGGTGCTGCTGTTTGTGCTTGTCTTGCTGATGCCGTATGCCGCGTGGATCCCCATGCCGGTGATTGCCGCGGTGCTCTTTATGGTGGCTTACAATATGAGTGAGTGGCGGCATTTTGTGGCGATCTGCAAGAAGGCACCGATCACCGACACGCTGGTGCTTGTGCTTACCTTTGTTCTGACCGTTGTTTTTGACCTTGTGGTTGCCATCGCGGTTGGACTTGCGGTGCACTACCTTGTGGTGTTGATCCGAAAATTTGCAAAAAAATCGGTTTAACGAAACGAAGAGGGACGCTTCCCGCAGAAGCATCCCTCTTTTTATAAGAGGTATTGGAGGGGGGACCTTCTTCAAGAAGGTCTCCCACAAAAATATTCTCTCCAAAAATTATTTCTTTAAAATCTCATAAATCCGATCCGACAGTTCGACAAACTGCGCAATGTCAAGGCGCTCGCCGCGGACGTTGAGATCGTGGCCGCAGGCAGTAACGGTATCCGTGATCTGCTCGCGCGAAAGCTCCGGGAAGCCGGCGCCCAGGGCGTTGACCAGCGTTTTCCGACGCTGCCCGAACGCCGCCTTGATGGTGCGGAAGAGCAGGGCCTCGTCCCGCGGATGATAGGGGCGTTCCTTGTAAAGCTTGATGCGGATGACCGAGGAATTGACCTTGGGCGCGGGCACAAAGCGGTCGGCAGGGACGGTAAAGAGCTTTTCGGTCTCGCCGTAGTAGGCAAGCACCGCAGTGATCGCGCCGTAATCCTTGCTTCCGGCCTTGGCGGCGAGGCGGTCGGCTACTTCGGCTTGGATCATGACCGTGATATAGTCGAAGGGGAGCCGACTTTCGAGCAGCTTCATGAGAATCGGCGTGGTGATGTAGTAGGGAAGATTGGCGCACACCGAAACCGGACCCTCGGCAAAATAGGGAGCCAGGAGCGCTTCCAGATCGGTTTGCATTACGTCCTCGTTGATCACGCGCACGTTGTCAAATTCACCAAGCGTGAAGTCGAGAACCGGGATCAGCCCGCGGTCGATCTCCAAGGAGACCACCCGGCGGCGACGGAGTGCCAGCTCGTAGGTCAACGTGCCAATTCCGGGACCAATCTCCAAAACGGTACTGTTCTCGTCCATACAGCACGCGTCGGCAATGTCCTCCACCACCATGCGGTCGGTTAAAAAGTTCTGGCCGAATTCCTTGCGAAAGGTGAAGTGGAACATCGCCATGATCTGCTTTACGGTTTTGATGTCACATAAATTCATGATCGCTCTTTCCTCCGATCTGTCTCGGATGTTTCATTCTCTTCCAACATTTTACCATATTTGCATGGAAAATGCAAGAAAAACGGCAGAATTTCTTCTGCCGTTTTTGCATATCAAAGCGTGATTTCTACGTGTTGATTCTTTTTGTCGCAGATCTCAAGCAATTTCCAATCCCTGTGCTCGCATTTGTAGTGCTTGAGAGCCTTCAAAAATCGCGCGGTTTGCTTTCGCGTGACGGTTACTCCCTTCTTTTTGAGCGCGCGGCGAATCAGCATTGCCGAAAAGCGGTTCAGGAGTAGTGCCGAGGGCAATTGAAAGGTGCGTGTTTTCCGCTCTTCTTCCCGAATGACGATCTTCATGACTTACTCCACAAAGATGCGGACCGTATCGCCGTCCGAGGATTCCACCTCGACCAGATTTCCAATCACACCCTGATGTACCAGATCCAAAATCTGTTTGAGGTCAATTCCTTTGAGCGATTGATTCCCCGAGACCTGCGACATTTCCATTCCCATGTCGATCGCCGCTTGCACCAAGGGCATGGGAAGATTGACGCGCACGTTGTTACCGTCCTTGGAATCGACCACAATGCGAAGCATCATGTCCTTAAGATCCTTCCGTTCTTCCGCGGGAAGCAGCTTGACCTCGGGCTCGCGCTCGGTCTGCTTGCCCGTGCCCGTGAGAAGCTCGTCCACGCTGACTCCGAGGAGCGAAGCCAGCTGCGGCAGAATACTGATGTCGGGGGAGGTGAGATCGTTCTCCCATTTGCTCACGGCCTGTGAGGTGAGCCCGAGCTGTTGCGCGAGATCCTCCTGTCGCATGCCTTTTTGACGGCGCAAGGCCGCAATTCGTTTTCCTAACGTGATGTCCATATCATCACTCCTTTCCGTTGATGCCATCAGTATAGCATATTTGGCACCGCAATGGAAGCGAACAGACGTTGTTTTTGCCGTTTTTTGTACAACCAAACGGCGTTTTTTCACTCAACCAAACGTTGAATGCGGTTCAGATCGGACGGCAAACGAATTCCTCGTCGGCTCGAACGAGCATTTCTCCGCCGTTGAGATTGCAGGAAAAGCCTTTGGCGGTAACCTTCGTGCCGTCCGACCAAGCACGGATCAGGGAAGCTCCGGTATACCCGTTTACCGTGACGTTTTCCAGTTCAATTTCGTCGCAATGCGCCACGCGGAACAGGGGAGACTCTGCCGCCTCCTCATGATAGGTGTAGTTGACGTTTCTCAGCGTCAGCTTCATGGGAGAGCCTTCGATTCCGTAGGCCGTGAGCCCCATTTTGATGCCCTCGGCGGTGATGTTTTCAAAGGTAATGTCGGTAGGCGGTGTGCCGCGCTGCCAGGATTCGTTGCCCGACAGATTGAGGTGGAGCAGGCGGTCGGCATTCTTGACGGTGCAGTTGCGAAGCATGACCTTGCCCGCGGGCTTGCGTACCGGGAGATCGTCGGTAACAAAGTTGGTCCAAAAGCTGAGCATGTTGTTGCGCCCGCGCTCGGAGACGGTTGCGCCCGCGATCTTTTCTTCGCGCGTGAACGAGCCGCGGAACTGATAAGGGCAGGGGCCGTAAATTTGGCAATCCTCTACCAGAATGTTGTTTCCGCCGTAGCGGAAGGCGCTGCATGCCGAGCTGATCTCGCAATTGCGCACCACCACGTTCAGATTATCAAATCCCGCCACGCCATCGTCGCCCGTGATCAGCTTGCAGTTGGTCATCGTTACATTGCTGCAAGCGCGGGTGTGCAGGGCGTCATGACCCGCCAACACCGTGAGGTGATCAAAGGTGATGTTCTCGGATTGGAAAATCGCGTGCGCCCAGTTGCTTGCATTGACCACCGTATAGCCGCGAAGAGTGACGTTTTTGCAGAAATGCATGTTGATTCCATGCGGTCCGCGGTATTTTTCCTCGCCCTCGGGATCATAGACGTTCCGTCCGTCAATGCGGGAGCCCTCTTCACCGATCACGGCAATATTTTCGGCGTAAACCGCGCGGATCAGCCCGTAGTTCCAGTAGCTTCCCGCGGTATACAGATGCTTTTTAAAGCCGCCGCCCATCTCCTTCCATTGGCGGGGCGAATACCAATGCGCGAGCGTGTTCTGCTCCTCGGGGAGCGGCTCCAAAGGATCCTCATTGATGTGTACGTAATCCTTCGGGTCGGTGCTGCCCAACAGTACCGCATGCTCCAAAAGATGCAGCGTGGTATTACTGCGGATGCGGATATCGCCGATGACGTAGTTGCCCTCGGGAACAACCACCTCACCGCCTCCTGCCAAAAAACAGGCGTCCAGCGCTTTTTGAAACGCCTCGGTTTGTGCAGCTTCCACATTCTTGACCGCGCCGAAATCGACCACGGACCATCTTCCGTTTTTCATCCTCGTATCTCCTTGCATGTTCATTCTTTGTCCAACGGCACGCACCGCGCCGATCGGTCTTATCAAGCCTATTATAGCACGAAGTTCAACGGTTTGCAAGAATATTTTGAATTGGAAGCAAAAAAGCCTATCTTTGGAAGATAGGCTTTTGGAGCTGGTGATGTGACTCGAACACGTGACCTGATGCAACATTGCCCGCAGGGCAAATTACGAATCCTTCCCCGAAGGGGAAGCAAAAAGCCAAGGACTTTGCCTTGGCTTCTTGGAGCTGGTGATGTGACTCGAACACACGACCTGCTGCAACATTGCCCGCAGGGCAAATTACGAATCCTTCCCCGAAGGGGAAGCAAAAAGCCTATCTTTGAAAGATAGGCTTCTTGGAGCCGGTGATGTGACTCGACACGTGACCTGATGCAACATTGCCCGTAGGGCAAATTACGAATCCTTCCCCAAAGGGGAAGTTTTGTCAAAAAAAGCCTGTCATGAAAACAGGCTTTTTTTGGAGCTGGTGATGTGACTCGAACACACGACCTGCTGATTACGAATCAGCTGCACTACCGACTGTGCTACACCAGCATATTCACATTTGGAACATAACGCGTCTATTATAGCGTAAAAAAGCGATTTTGTCAATATTTTTTATAAAAAAACTTTCAAAAAACTTTTTTGGAAAGTTTTCCCCAAAAAGGACTTGACAACCGCGTTCTTTTGATGTATTATTGTATTAGTACAATGGTACAGAAAGGAGGAGATCGACAGAGTGGGATGGAAATTCAATCAAAAGGAGCCGGTCTTTTTACAGATCGCGCGCCATTTGAGAAAGGAGATCCTGCAAGGAAAGTATCGGCCGGAGGAGCAGATCCCGTCGGTACGCCAGCTTGCCTTTGAAGCGGCGGTAAACCCGAACACGATGCAAAAGGCGCTGACTTTGTTGGAGCAGGAGGGGCTTTTGAACGCCCGCGGCACGGTGGGGCGCTTTGTCACCTCCGACGTTGCGGTCCTGCGCGAGGCGGGAGAGCAGATGCGGCGGGAGCTGGTGAAAGGCTTTCTTTCCGAGGCCAAGGAGCTGGGGATCTCAAAGAAAGAATTGATACACTACATGGAAAAGGAGGAGACGGTATGAGTGTTCCCGTTCTCACTTGCACCAATCTGTGCAAGAGCTACAAAAACGGATATCCGGTATTGAATTATTTAAATTGCTCGCTCCCGAGCGGAAAGATCGTCGGGCTTTTAGGCCCCAACGGGTGCGGAAAATCCACGCTTATGAAGCTGGTCAGCGGCATTTTGGTGCCCGATAGCGGGGAGATCTACGTTTGCGGCGAGCCGCGGAGCGAGAGGACCAACGCGTGGATCTCGTATTTGCCCGAGCGTACCTATTTCAATACCTGGATGCGCGTGGAGGAGCTGATTGCCTATTTTTCGGAGTTCTATGCCGATTTCGACGTGGCGGCGGCAGAAAAGATGCTGGGGGATCTTGGCATTGATACCAAGGCAAAGCTGAAAACGCTTTCCAAGGGAAATAAGGAAAAAGTCCAGCTGATTATGGTGATGGCACGCCGCGCAAGGCTCTATTTGCTCGACGAGCCGATTGCAGGCGTGGATCCCGCCGCGCGCGATTACATTTTGCAGACCATCATCGGCAACTATAACCCCGAGGCTACCGTGGTGATCACTACGCACCTCATTCATGACATTGAGCCGATCCTGGACGAATTCGCGTTTATGGGATACGGCGGACAGATCCTGCTTTCGGGCGTTGCCGACGAGGTGCGCGCCGAGAAGGGACAATCACTTGACGAACTGTTCCGGGAGGTGTTCAGATGTTCAAAAAGCTATTGAAATATGATATGAAGGCGATCTGGAACGTGTGGTGGATTCTTGCCGTCAGCGTTCTGGGGGCTTCCACCGTGGCGGCGTTTTTGCTCCGCTTTGTCATCTCCAATCTCGAATCCGTTGGATATGTTGGAGTAACCATGACGTTTGCCACCTCAATTGCCATGCTGATGTTGGTTTTGTTGTTCTTGGGGATCTATTCCTCGATCTTCGTGACCCTGGTTTTGGTGTATTTCCGATTTTATAAGAATTTTTATACCGACGAAGGATATCTCACCTTCACGCTTCCCACCAGTCGGAAGCTGTTGCTCCTTTCCAAGACCGTAAACGCCCTGATCTGGATGGCACTGCACGTGGCGCTGTATGCAGTGAGTATCTTCCTGATCTGCCTGTTTGCACCGCCCGCATACAACGGAGGATTTTTCAATTTCGTGGCCTTGCAGGAGATCGGTTCCTTTTTCCTGCATCTTTGGAGCGCGGCCGGCGGTTGGGTGATCGTATATGCGTTGGAGGTGCTGCTCCTGCTGGTTGCCCTTGGCCTCTTTTCGATCAGTCTGATCCATTTTTGCATCACCGTAGGATCGATAATCGCGAAAAAAATGAAAATACTGGCCGCGATCGGAATCTATTACCTGGTGAACATGATCCTTTCGTTCGTGTTGGAATTTGTCTTCCTGTTTGGCGGTATTTCGATCGTGGACGGCATGATGGTGTTGCTTGCGGATGCTTCTCTGTGGCTTTCCCGAAGCGCCGTTGGGGTGGTCCTGTTGGCCTGCTGCGCCGTTGTGGCAACGCTGGCATGTACGTTTTACTGTATGACCCTGAGCCGGCTGGAACGCAAGCTCAATCTCGCGTAAGGAGGTGCCTGTATGAAACGAATCTTAAAGAGATTTTCTCCAATTCTGCTTTGCCTGTTGGTGTTGGCGCAGCTCCTTGCGGTGTCGGCATCGGCGGCGGTTGTAGAGTGGAGTCTTTCCGAGGACGATACCGTGCTTACCCGCGGGGATCGCGTGTATCGGCTGTACGACACGGCGCCTTTCCGTCTCTATCCCGATTCTGCCAAGGTATATGAATTTTATCAAACACTGTATTTCCGTGTGGAAGGAGATTATTGGAATATCAGCGCGGCAGACGTGGATACCGAGATCGTGTGGGGAGTCAATTCGATGATCTACGCCACCGAGGCCGGCACGCAAGCCCTGGATGCCTTTGTGGAGGGAGAGGTGGCCACCTATCGCTTGAAGGATCCGTATAGCCGGGAATGTGCGGTGCTGGAGCGTTCCGTGTATGAGGGGATGAGTCAAGCGGCGGTGACTTCCGCCAAGCGCCAAGTGGACGTATCCGAATTGAAGCGCGTGGAGCGGCACGATCTGGTGGCGTACGAGGCCACCGACGCGATCGCCTATGTGAGCGGTGCGATCTATGTGCTGGACGACACGCTCTATTATCTCGATTATCGGACGCTCGGCAATCAGTATTTCGATGCCGACGGAAATTTCTCCTACCGCAAGGGAAGCGTGGAGCTTACCCCGTTGGATGACGGTTTGACCGAAGCCATTGAGGATACGGTGCGCGATTATGCCGTTCGTTCTACGGTATACACGCACGAGCAAAGCAGTGGAGAGCCCGAATATCCGGTATACGGATCAGACTCGTCGGTTGCGGGATTCTGGGTGTGCCTGGTGTTCCTCGGATTCCTGGCCCCGATCCCGTTCTTGGTGATCGGTCTGGTGCTTCCGCATTCGCAAAAGCGCGCTCGATCACAAACAGTGACGGTGAGATCGGTATCAAGAGGGGCTCGATCGGAAATCCTGACATCACCTGGGAGACCAACACGAACTTCAACGCCGGTTTCGACTTCGACCTCTTCAGAGGAAGACTTTCCG
>JAFVOP010000017.1 GCA_017505745.1 Clostridia bacterium | reverse complement strand
AGTTGCTTTCAATGATACGTTGGGTGACAAATGCTCCCGTAAACACATCGTTTTGCGCTTTCAAATCGAGCTTGGCAAACCGGTTCAAGGGATAATCCACCGATTTCTGCTTCATGGAATAAGCCGTTTTCACGCTCACACAGGCAACAACACCGATAACCAGAGCAATGAGAAAAGACACGGCACCGATCACCGCGTAGGAAGTGCCCACACGTCCGTTATATGCCTGCTCTGCAAGATCAAAAAATGCCACCGATCCGCGTTCCAGCTCACCACTCTTGAGAGAATCGTACACGCTGGGATGGTCCAGAATGTAATTCACTTCCTTTTCCGGAATCCGACGCGGTGCATCTCCGTAATAAAACATATCGTAGAAATACGATCCGCCGTTTTTATGAATAACCAGGATCACCGCATTCTTGTTTTGGGAAAGAGCGATCGTTCTCAAAAAATAGTTGCCCGTATGCTCTCTCCCACCGGCCTCCCGTACCGTTGCATTGGGATAGGTCACCAGATAAAAGCAGCAATCGGCGGCCTCCCATTTCTCCCAGAGGGTCTCCGTGATGGCCGTGATCTCGCTCTTGCTCAATAGCTCCGCATAGTCAAAAACCACCTTTTCGGGATATGGCGGAACGGTTGCCGACACGGAAAACGAAAAAGCACTCAACAGCAGGGACAGGAGAACTGCCCAGATCCATACCCGTTTTTTCAAAACAGTATCCCTCCAATCCACGTAAAGATCGCCGTCAACGGAAGTGCCACAGACGCCAGAAGGATTCCCAGCTTGGGCAGGCTCACGGGAAGCTCGCCGTACACCTTTCCCGTGTGTCCGTTCATGGCGTAGGTATAGGTGCGGTTTTTTCGGTCGCGATAGGTCAGGATCCAGATCGGCATGAGCGAATATTCCCAATGGCTCTGCTTCACGTTTACCTCCATCTCCTTCACCGAAACCGAGTTGTAGCCGTGCACGGTTCCGCGCAGCAGCTGCTCGGCATATCGGTTCATGCGCCCCTTGACCTCCTCGGTGAGCGCCGCGCGCTCAATATCACGCTTCTTGGCAAGAAAGCCCGAGAGATACGGCATGGAAAACTCCTGCAACGCCTCGGACGGATACGGCAAAATGCCCTCGAGCATTTTTTTATCCGCCTCGGAAAGTGCCGAGGTGGTGATGTCCTCAAAATGAATGTCGCCGCTTCGGTGGATGCGGAAATTCGAGGTTTCGGTGTACTCTACTCTGCCCGCGCGCCACACGCGAAGACACGTAGCCTTGGCCTCCATGGAGGCATCGGTATCGGCATCGGTCACCCAGAAGGGATAATAGACACCCTGGATCTTTTCCACCTGCGCCTGCGCAAAGAATGCTCGCGGCACAAACCATTTTCGTTTGGCAAATTCCAAGAATTTCTTCTCCGCCGCTTCCTTATCGTATTTGAACGGAATGATCCTGTGCGGCCGCATCTGCCCCGAAAGTCTTCCCACCAGCACCACGGGATTGTGGCAGTAGTAACAGAAATCGGCGGCCGTTGTGTCGTCCGAGACTACGTGCGCTCCGCAGTTCGGGCATTCGTATTCCTGCATATGCTCGTCGTATTCGCGTTGCGCTTCCTCACGCGCCCGCAGCACCTCCTCGGGATTGGCCGCGCTTGCCTCCTCCTCGGTAAACTCGGACAAACAAAATTCACACGCGAATTTCTGCTTCTCGGCGTCAAACGCCAGACCTGCCCCGCAGT
>JAFVOP010000016.1 GCA_017505745.1 Clostridia bacterium | reverse complement strand
GTCCTGCTTGCCCGATCCAACGGGACGGAACTCAAAGTTTGCGGGACGTGTGGGAAGCTTTCTGTCAATGCCGATCAGCTCGTACATATCCTCGGATTTCTCTCCCCAGAAGTCCTTGAGGTGAACCACGGGAGCCCGTCCGGTATATTTGAGCAGGTAGTCCGCCGGCTTTTCGCCGCCGATGTTCACCCAGCACATATCCAACTCGGTTTGCAGCAGGCTTGCGGGAACCTCTTCGTACAGGATATCCAGCGCATACTTGCCGTCGAGCTTCATAAATTCAAAATCGTGATTGTGATAGAGCAGCGTCATGCCGAGCTTGTTCGCTACTTCGCCAAGCATAGCCGCGTTTTTGATCACCTCGTCAAACTTATCGTTGCCGGGGCGATACTCCTCCGTGAGGTACGGGATCACCACGTAGCGGCAACCGATCGTTGCATACTGTCCAAGTACGCCCTCAGGATCTGCAACCATATCAACGTACGGAACGTGAGCGGAAAGCGGAACCAATCCGATATCGGCACACATATCGCGTACTTCTTCGGGAGTGTGACCGTACAGGCCCGCAAACTCCACGCCATCATATCCCATCTTTTTGATTTCCTTCAAGGTGGAATACAAGTTTTTCTTCGCGTCCTCTCTCAAAGAGAACACCTGAATTGCAACAGGAAAGGACATTTTTTCAGTCTCCTTTTGTCATTTTGGATTAAAGCGATATGCTTCTGTTTTAATTATAAGACAATTTATGCTCTTTTTCAAGACAGATTTGGGTGTGAATCGGACAAATATTGCTTTTTGGCGTTTTTCAAATACGAAAGCAAGGTCTCATCCGCCAACATACGAAGATAAAAGATCTCCTCCTCGTCCCGCACAGTCAAAAGATAAATATTGGGGGCTACCAGCTGAGCCGTGTAGTGATACACGCGTTTTTTGCGGAGCATAGACGAAATTTCTCTTCGATTTTTGGGAGTGGTAAGTAAAATTTCCTCGATATCGTTCACCGAAATACGGCAGACCACCCCCACGTGATGCCCGTGATATTCGGTGATCACCAAATCGGGGGCTTCCCACTCGGCACCTCCCTCCCGGGGCTCTACCCGATAGATAAAGCGACGGAGTAAGCAACGGCTTGTGATCAGAATCGAAAACCCGAGAGAAGCAAAGCCAATCAACTGAAACAGGAAGGAGATCCTCCATTGATAAAGTTCCACAACGCCGAAGGAAAGCACGGCGCAGATCAGCATGGAAATCAAGATTCCTTTCTCGGCCTTTTTCGAAGAGCGCGGAGCATATTCGTACATATCGATCACCTCGTTTCGTCAGAATGGGGCGAAAGCAATTCTAAAAAAATGCTTTCCAATAAAATCGGGTCGGCACGCCCACCGGAGAGCGCCATGACCTTTCCCTGCAGAGCGCGCAAAGCTGCACTTTTTCCGTTTCGGTAGTCGGTCACCGCACGCGGTTGCTCCTCCATTGCCCTTTCGGCCAGCGTAAGCAACTGCTCGCGGTCGCGGACCTGTGCCAATCCCTCCCGCTTCACGGTCAGGCGAGGATCAAGATCTCCGTCCAACAGGCGAAGAAGCAGTTTTTTTGCCGTCGCGCTATTGACCGTCCCCTCTCCCATAAGCTGCGAAAGCTCTGCCAGGCGAGAGGCCGACACGGGCGAGGAAAAGGGATCGCTTGCACAGTGCCGCAGCAGCTCGCTGAGTAACAGATTGACCAGTAGCTTGGGATAGTCGGTTTTCCCTGCCCCCGCTTCAAAGAAATCGGCAAGCTGCGGCTCCGAAACCAGGACCGAGGCGTCATACACGGTCAGTCCATAGGCTTGCGCCAAGCGCAATGCGCGAGCATCGGGGAGCTCGGGAAGCGTTGTACGAAGACGTTCGATATCTTCTTCAGAAACCCAAATGGGCGGAAGATCGGGCTCGGGCAAAAAGCGGTAATCCACCGAAGTCTCCTTCGCTCGCATCGGATAGGTTTTTCCCGCCGCCGCGTCAAAGCGTCTCGTCTCGGGAATCGGCACATTCCCCTGCAGAAGTGCCTCGGTCTGCCGCGCGATCTCATATGCGATCGCTTTTTCCACAAACGCAAAGGAATTCAGATTTTTAATCTCAGTCCGCACGCCAAACGTCTCACTTCCAAATGGGCGCAAAGAAATATTAACGTCGCAGCGCAGCGATCCCTCCTGCATACGGCAATCGGAAATTCCGCAGGTAAGCAGGATGCTCCGTAGCTTGCGCAGATAGGCCGATGCCTCCTCGGGAGAGCGCAGATCGGGTGCCGAAACGATCTCAATGAGCGGCACGCCGCAACGGTTACAGTCCACAAACGTGTGCGCACCCCGATGGATCAATTTTCCCGCATCCTCTTCGATATGAATCCTTGAAATCGCAACGCGGCGCGTTCCTTCCTTCGTGGACACCGTCAAGAAACCGTTTTTGCAAAGCGGGCTCTCGTCCTGGGAAATTTGATAAGCCTTTGGCAGATCGGGATAAAAATATTGCTTGCGGTCGGTTTGGCTGACCTCGGCAATCTCGCATCCAAGCGCAAGCCCGGCACGGATCGCCAGCTCCACCGCACGGCGGTTGAGGCGTGGCATGGCACCGGGATATCCCATACAGATCGGGCAGCATTGGGTATTCGGTTCGGCTCCAAACGCCGTGGAGCAGGAGCAAAATATTTTCGTAGCGGTGAGCAGCTCGGCGTGCACCTCCAGGCCGATCACCGCCTCAAATGCTTGATTTGACATAGTATCCTCTATCTCGAACGAATTTTAATCAGATGCATCCTTTTCCAATACCCGTGCAACCCGAAGCAGTTTTGTTTCGGCAAACGGAGCGGCCGTAAGCTGAACCGCCAGCGGGAGCCCCGCACGGCTCGTTCCAAACGGAACCGAAATCGCCGGAAGTCCCGCAAGGCTTGCATAAACGGCGCAGAGATCGGCTCTCCGCCGTTGCGCGGGAGACTCCTCCGCTCCCACCAAAAAGGCTTCGGTGGGTGCCGTGGGAGACAGGATCATATCATATTGCGCAAACGTCTCCTTCAATCGCTCACGGATCGTTTCCCGCATTTCCAACGCCGAATCGTAATACCTGGCGCGGTTACGTTTGGAAAGCATATAGGTTCCAAACAGGATCCTGCGCTTGACCTCCTCGCCCAAAAATTCACCTCTCGTATTGGCATAAACCGAAATCAAACCGTCAAAATCCTCGCTTCTCTTCCCATACCGTACGCCGTCAAAGCGCGCCATATTGGAGGCGGCCTCCGCAGCGGACAGAACACAATAGGTAGCCAAGGCTTGCTCGGGATCAGGAAGCTCGATTTCCCCGATCTCAGCGCCGTGCCGTTGCAAAACCGCAATCGCACGTTCAACGGCCGCAGTGATCTCCAAGGAAACGGCATCCCCCTTGGCAAGCGCAGGGATCACCGCCACGCGCAACCGGGAATCCGACATCGGCTTTCCCATCTCTTGGAAAGTCCTGCCCGTAGCATCGCGCCCGTCCTCACCCTCCAAAAGCTCCAACAAGAGTGCGGCATCCTCTGCACTTCGCGTCAAAAGGCCCACACAGTCCAAAGAGGAGGCCAAGGCGATCATTCCATAACGCGAAATGCGTCCGTAGGTCGGCTTCAGTCCTACGATTCCGCAAAATGCCGCCGGCTGGCGCACCGATCCTCCGGTGTCGGAGCCAATGGCAAATACCGCCTCGTTTGCCGCAACGGCCGCCGCGGCACCGCCGGACGATCCCCCCGCCACGTAGCGGCTGTCATACGGGTTCCGTGTGACGCCAAACGCCGAGTGCTCGCCCGACGAGCCCATCGCAAATTCATCCAGATTCAATTTTCCAAGCAGGACCGCGCCCGCATCCCGTAGCTTTTCCACCACGGTCGCGTCGTACGGCGGAACGAAATTCTCCAGCATCCGAGAGGCACACGAGGTGCGAATCCCTTTGGTGCAAAAATTATCCTTGATGGCATACGGGATCCCTTCCAGAATCCCGCGTGAAGCTCCCGAAGCGATCCGCGCATCGGATTCCCGCGCGGCGCGCAACGCTCCCTCGGTGTCCACGGTCAGAAATGCCCCCACCATAGGGTCCACTTCCTCTATACGCGTCAAAAATGCACGTGTCAGCTCCAGGGAGGAATATTCCCCCGCATCCAAGGCCCGCCGATGCTCTCGGACCGTCCGTTCGATCATTGGCCTCATGCTTCCTCCACGGTACGCGGTACCACCATATATCCGTCGGTCTGCATGGGCGCGTTTGCGAGCATCTCTTCGCGCAACGGGCTCGGGACAACCGCGTCCTCGCGCAACTCTCCAAGCGCACACGCCCGCCCCTTTCGCAAAGCCGATCCTTCTGCCTGCGGCAGCACGCCCGCAAGCGCTTCCAACGCCTCCAGATCACGGGCGTATTGGGCACGCTCCTCAGGAGTCAGAGAAAGACGGCAGGCATACGCCAACGCGATCATTTCTTGTTCGGATATCATCCTGTACGCCTCCAACTCTTATTTTCCAACGCAAAAATGTGAAAAAATTTCCGAAACGATATCTTCCGATACCGCTCTGCCGTCCACCTCTGCAATCGAGGACATGGCGGCCTCGGCATCGGTGCAGCACATGTCGATCGGAAATCCCGCCTCCAACGCGTTCAACGCGCGGCAGACAGCTTCCAGTGCGGTATAGGCAGATGCATGCTGACGCGCATTGGTCAACACCGCATCACGGCGGGAATCGAGCGCACCGTCGGTAAACAGGCGCTCCACCAACGCGGCCAGCGCATCCATTCCTTCTCCATTTTGCGCGGAAATCGAAACGGTATGCGCAAAACGGGTGCGATATTCCTCTTCACAGACCTTTCCCAGATCAGTTTTATTCAGCACCGCAACCGTCACAGCGCCGCTCTCTCGCAACTGTTCGGCAAGATGAAGCTCTTCTTTGGTAGGAGCACGGCTGCCATCAAACACCGCCAAAACTAATTCGGCCTCGGCAAGCGCCTGCTTGGTGCGGTCAATGCCGATCCGCTCCACGGGATCCTCGGTCTCATGGAGCCCCGCGGTGTCAAACAGGCGGAGCGTTACACGCCCCAGGGCCGCCGTTTCGGTCAACACGTCGCGCGTAGTTCCCTCCACGGAGGTTACGATCGCAGCCTCCCGTCCCACGATACGGTTATACAGAGAGCTTTTTCCCACGTTGGGACGGCCGCAGATCACGGTCGGAATTCCCTCCGCGATCGCGTGTCCCGTCCGATAGGTGGCAACCAGTGCATGGATCTGCTCCTTGCAGATTTTGAGCGCCGACACGATCTCCTCGCGGCTCAGATCGGCAAGATCCTCGTCGGGATAATCGATCTTTACATAAATACTTGCCAGGATCTTGCGAAGAGATTCATAGATCTCCGCACACCTCGCTTCCAGCCTTCCTTGCATTCCCGTGTGCGCCAAGGTCAACTGCTCCCGGGTCTGCGCCTCGAGGATATTCCCGAGCGCTTCTGCCGAGGAAAGCCCCATCTTGCCATTGAGAAAGGCACGGCGGGTAAATTCCCCCGCCTCGGCAGGCCTTGCCCCCGCCGCCAAAAGCGCGGTCAGAACGGTTTCGGTCAACAGCATTCCGCCATGGCAGCAGATCTCCACGGTATCCTCCCCCGTAAAAGAGGCAGGCGCGCGGAATACAGTGGCGATTCCATCGTCCACCGATACCCATTCACCTTCTCCGTTTGGCGCAAGGATCTCTCCGTACACCGCATGCCGCGACGGAGCATCCGCCAGTGCCTTGCTCCCCTTTGGACGGAATACGCGCGCACAGATCGCAAGAGCGCCCTCGCCCGACACGCGCAACAAGGCAACGCCGCCCTTTCCTCTCGGTGTGGACACCGCGGCAATCGTATCTCCAAGCATGTCTTTTTCCCTTTCTTGTCAAGCTTTGTTCCCATAGGCAATACGGGGGAAGGCACTTCTCTTTCAAAGCTCCTTCCCCCGTACCGTCTTGTTCGATTACTCCTGATCGGCCTTGCTGTCGTCGAGGAACATCACCACGCGGCGATTGTTCTCGGAGCCGATGGAATTGGTGGACACGCCCTCAATGTCCTGCACCTCCGAGTGGATGATGCGGCGCTCGTAGGGATTCATAGGCTCGAGCATTACGCTCTTCTTGCCCTTGACCACCTTTGCGGCCATGCGTCTTGCCAGCGCGCGAAGCGCCTCCTCGCGCTTCGCGCGGTAGCCTTCCACGTCAACCGTGATCTTCACGTATTCCCGCTTCTCGCCCTTTACCTTCTTATTTGCGGCAAGATTTGCGAGGTACTGGAGCGAATCCAAAGTCTCGCCGTGGTGACCGATCAGCATGCCGGCGCCCTCACCGTCCACGGTGATCAGCGTATCGTCATTTGAGCCGGGCTTTACGGCAACGGTCAGGTTCAGCTCCATATCGGCAACGATCTTGCGGATAAATTCAGCCGCAACATCCGCGCCCTTCACGGTGTAGGTAGCCTGTACCTTCGCATCGGTTGCGCCGATTCCCAAAAATCCGCGCTTTCCTTCTTCCAAAACGGTATATTCAATTTCCTCAGCGGCAACGCCAAGCTCTGCGGCGGCCTTTGCCTTTGCTTCTTCAACGGTCTTTGCCGTTACAATAATTTCCTTTTTCACAATCGTACTCCTGTGTTGATGTTAATTGTCTTTGGCAGAATCCTCGTTGTCTGCCTTCTTGTCATTTTTCTTGTTTTCTTCCTTGATCGGAGCCGCGCCAAAGGGCGTTTTCTTTGCCTTTGCAGCCTGCTCCTCGCGTTCTCTTTCCTCAATCGCGGCCTTTCGAGCCAATGCGCGCTCGCGGGTATCCTCAAAGTCCTCGTCATCAATATAATGCAAGGAGCGAACGCGTCCAACGTTCTCGGATTTCTTCACGATCCGCTTGCCGGCCATTTCCTTTTCGGCGCGCTTGTAATCCTCTTCGGTAAATTTCGGCAGAGGCATCACACGGGCAATGATAAACTGCTTGAGCATGCCGATGATGCTTCGGAACATCCAGTACACGCCCACCAGCGCGGGAACCGCAAAGGTGAAGAACGTGGACATCAAGGGCATGGTAACGTCCATCATGGTGTTTGAGCATGCCACCTGGCGATCGTCCGCACCGCTCGCTGCAGGCTGATAGGTCAGCTTGCGGTTGAGCTTGGAGGTGAGGAAGTAGGTGACAAAAGTCAATACCGGTACCAACAGCAGGATGTCAAAGCGATCAAAGCTGGGAATCAGACCGAAATTAAAGGGTCCGATATTGAAGTTGGGAATCGAATTGGCAATTCCACTGATCGACTCGTAAACGGCATCCCCATTGGAGAAGAACAGAAAATCCTTCAGATTTTCCAAAACCTCAACACCGCCCGCACGGATATCCGAGAGCATTGCGATAGTACCCGTACTGCTTCCAAGGTTTCCGCCAAATCCGCCTGCGGCTCTGGACGCGTTATAGAACGCGGAAAGCGCAGAGGACATCGCGGAGGACTGGCCCAACACGTAGTGCAACGGGTCGATCACGATATAATAGAGCGCCATAATGATGGGAAGCTGGATCAAAAGCGGGAGACAGCCGCTGTAGGGGCTGAAGTTCTCGCGTTGATAGAACTCCTGGATCTCCTGCTGCATCTTTTGCATGGTGACCTGGTCGGTTCTTCCCTTGTACTTATTGCGGATCGCCATTTCCTTGGGTCTGAGCGCCGCCTGACGGATCGTGTTTTTCTGTTGCTTGATCGCAAACGGCAGCATGCAGATCTCGATCAGGATCGCGAAAATGCAGATACCTACCAGATAGTTGCCAAAGCCCAGCGTGTTGGTGATCCAGCGGAGCACCGCGCCGATGGCGGTGAGGATCACCGACCAGAAATCGCCGTCACGCTCTACGTTGACCTTCACCTTCAATGCATCAACCAGCGTCTTCACGTCAGCCTCGTTCAAATCGGTGTAATCGAACGCAAGCTTATCGTCGGCATCGGCCGCTTCATTTGCTTTGGTGATCAGGTTTACCGTTGCCTTTGCGGGATCGTCGGGACCCTGCTTGGTGGGGGACGCCTTACTGTCATCAAAGCCATTGACCGTCATATCGTATCCGCGATACGCGGCAACGAGATACTCCTGGGTATCGAAATCGTTGTTGCATACGGCCGCCAACAGATTGGCAACCTTCTGAAGCTCGGTCGCATCCAGCTGATTGACGTTGGAATCTGCCGAAATGGTTCCCACGGTCAGCGTTTTTTGCGGAGCCTTTCCGCCCATGCAACCGGTGAGCAGCGTAGTAAGCAGTAAAAAGACCGCCACGAGAAGCAACCCGCGTTTTGCAAGTGTTCTTGTTTTCATGTTCATGTTGTAGAAATGTTCTCCCTTCCTATTTTGGGATTGTGCACCGCCGATTCTTTCGTCGCCGCGCGGTGCCGCGGCATGCCGTCATTGTTGTTGAAAAAGATCCGCATCGCGATCGCGCTCCAGACCGTACTCCTCGGGATAGTAATATTTCGTCATCGGACGCGCCGTAAATTTCGGGTTCCGCAATCCCGTTTCGGGAACCGGATCCCATCCGGCACTTCCAAACGGTTGACATCGCGCGATCCGCGCGACCGTCAGAAGCAGCCCGATAAAAAAACCGCGCTTTTGAAAGGCCTCAATGGCATATGACGAGCAAGTGGGAGAAAACCGACAGGTGGGCTTTCTTTTGAGAGGAGACAATAATTTTTGATAGATCCGAATGAGCCAGATGCACAGATATTTCATAGTAGCTCCTGCGACGCGAACAGATCCAGCTTTCGAAAGCCCCGACGGAGCTCCCGTTCCACGTCCGTAGACTTCACCGAGAGAATTCCTTCCCGCGGGGAGATCACGATCAGATATCCGGTTTTCAGCTCGGGCTCCACCGCACGGTATCCCGCGCGCAAAATGCGTTTGACGCGGCTTCTTTGTACCGCGCCGCCCACCTTTTTGGTGACCGAAACGCCAAACCGATTGTAATACCGCTTCTCGGGATGTTCCTTTCGCAGTCGTTTCGCCGCATAGTCACGCAGAACGAACACCGAGAGATAGCGCCCCGAAAACCGCGCGCCCCTTTGAAAGGTCTTTTGATACAGGTGATGCTCCTTTAGCGTTGTGTACTTCATGTTTCATTCCTTTTTTGTGTGGCATTGCTTCCGTAAATGATAAAATAATAAAATGATAAAAAAACAGGAAAAATAAATCAAAGCCCAACGGGATCGCGGGCAAATAAAAACGCCGACGGCAAGATGCGGTTAGGCAACAGTGACAGTCGGTGTTTTTATGTGGGCTGAAATCGAAGAGGTTGTCCTCCCAAAATCAGTAGGTCAGTCTTTTTCTGCCCTTTGCGCGTCTTCTCTTGAGTACGTTTCTGCCGTCAGCAGTTTTCATTCTCTTTCTGAAGCCATGCTCCTTTTTTCTCTGACGTTTCTTCGGTTGATAAGTTCTGAGCATCGTATGCACCTCCTTTAAATTGAATCGGAAGCGTTTGCCTTTCAGCATAAAATACGCTTTTACACAATGACATTCTACATTATAACCGATTCTTTCCTTTTTGTCAAGCGTTTTTCGTTTTTTTCTCAACCTTTTTTTAAAGTTTTTTCAGTGGCGGTTGACGAACAGCCCATTCCATGATATAATAAGGGCAACCAGATCCAACGAAAGGAGCGCCCAGCATGCTGCCCATCATCAAGGAATCGGATTTTCGCAAGGAGCTGAAGTCTGCGCCTCGCGCGGGATACCTCTTTTTTGGAGAAGAGGACTACCTCAAAGCCTTTGCCGTAAAGCAGGCGCGGGAGCTGATTTCTCCCGATCCTTCCCTGGCATTTTTCAATGACATGCGCTTGGATGCTGTGGAATTTACTCCGCAAAAGCTGTTGGACGCGCTCACACCTCTGCCGATGATGGCCGACCGCAAGCTGATCACGGTCAGCGGGCTCAATTTCAATGCGATGCGTCCAAACGAGCTGGAGGAGCTCTGCGAGGTGCTCGGCGAGCTGGAAGCCTACGATTACAACCTGCTCATCCTGATCGCCTCCGCCGACTGTCTCGACCCCGGGTATCTGCCCAAACGCCCCTCCACACCGCTGACAAAGCTTGGAGAATATCTCGCACCCGTGCAATTTGAACGATGCACGACCGCAAAATTAACGGCCTGGATCGGAAAGCATTTTGCCCACAACGGCGTTGAGGCTTCCCCCGCCCTTTGCGCGCAAATGGCCGATTACTGCGGACACAGCATGTTTACGTTGGCGGGAGAGATCGATAAGCTCTGTTTTTATACACAGTATCACGGAAAAGCGCAGGCGACCGAAGAGGACATGAGGCTGGTCTGCTGCCCCGCAAACGAGTATGACGCCTTTGCCTTTACCAACGCCATCATGGACGGCAGGCAGGACGTAGCGCTCTCGATCCTTGCCGATTACCGGTTCCGCCGCATCCAGCCTGTGATCATCCTCGGAGACGTCACACGCGTGATTTGCGATATGATCACGATCCGCGCCATGACCTCGGACGGAACCCCCAATAAGGAGATCGCGCAGATACTTAAAATGCATGAATTCAAAGTAGGGCTCTACCAAAAAAGCCTGCGAAACGTCTCGGAAAAGCGCCTACGCCGCGCCTTTGAGGCCTGCCTTGCCACCGATGCTTCCATCAAGCTCTCCCCACTCGGTTATACCCCGCTGGAAAAGCTGATCTGCAGTCTCTGACGTTCGCTTTTCGACCTTCCCTCAAACATCCATCAGATAATAAACGCCGACCGAGCTTGTCAACACCAGCTCGGTCGGCTTGCTTTTAACGAATGATCGTAGGAGTGCCTACTCCCTCGGGCTCAATGGGATATTCATTCAGAACATCCTCCAGATCGCCCGCAATGGTATTCATAAAATACGAGTAGTTGACGTAAAAGAGTCCGGTTGCTTTCGTGGGATCCGAATCGGGCTCTCCACCCTCGTAATCCTCAATGATCTCTACCGTCATCAGAGCCTTGCGCTCACTGTAACGGTACAGGCGAACCATCACGGCTCTTTCGTTGTTCTTCGTGTGAAGCTTTTTCACCACTCCGTTCTTATCGGTATAGGTGTAGGTATTCATGGTTGCCGCCATATCCTCAAGATGGTAGAAGATCTCGGCATCACAATTTTCCTCGTTTGCAATGTAGTCCTTCACACTCATACCGTGTGCGGCCTCAAAGCGCTCCTTCTCGGTTGCATCAAAATCCCCTTCAATGTAGAAGGAATACAGATCCATGCAAAGCTCACGGAAGTTGTCCACACCGGAGATCTGATCGTACTCCTCCACACCCGCGTCACTGATATAGGAATAGGTGATGGTGTAATCCAACTGGTGCGGATCCTTTTTGCCGTCCAGATACTGCTCGCAGAACACCTTGAGTGCCGAGGCATTGATCTGCTGGGATTGGTCGGATTCACTGTTATCCAATCGGAAATCGTACGACTTCTCTCCGATGCGGATCCTCAGATCCGTCAGATGGGCAATGTTTTGTCCAAACAACGTTTTCTGATACCACTCGTTCTGATGCCAGTCGAGGAACGAAAGATAATACTGATCCACCTCCACGATCATGTCGCTGAAGAAGGATGCAATATAGTAGGTGTTGTTCTCGGTTTTTTGGCTGATGAGCAAATAGTTATCGATATATCCCGTTACCAGATTCTTCTCATCCAGCACGGGAGAACCAAAGGATACGTAATATACGTCCTTGTCAAATCCGTACTCCTTGAGCAGGGTCTTCGTGATTCCCAGCTCCCGACAGGCTACAAACTTCATGTCATAGAACAGATTGAGCACCACGTCCGCATTGGTATCGTGGATATCGTACCCCTCCATTCCCGAAATATAGGGGGTGGATTGATAGAGCGTGTGCTCACGCGCTTCCAGATCCCAATAAGAGAACGCCGCGATCAGATCCATATTTTCCAGAGCAGTATTCAAAAAGTCCTTATCGTCCAGCTTCCCTTCCAGATCCACTCTGCCCAAAACGAAATCGCTGACCATATTTTGCGCCACCATGGGAATGGGATAGGTGATCAGGGGAATGACCATATCCTCTACCGATTGAAATACGGTTCCAATGTCGGTTCCAAGCTCATGGCTTTCCAGAATGTAGACCGACGAGCGGCCTTCCATTTTTACATAATATCCGTTGTCCGAAAGCAATGCATCGCCTACGTAAACCGTATAGCTCTGCTCGGGATCGGGCAACACGTCCCCATCGTCGTTGTCAAGCATTGCAGTCACCGTAAAGGAAGCCGGCTGATCGGCCTCGGAGAGTCCGTATGCAGAATAATCGATGCTTCCGTCCTCCAACCGGGGGGCGGTAGATTTCTCAGAGGTGAAATCCAGCTTGGCCTTCGTCAGGGTGTACGCGCAGCTCACGCACAAATAGGTAAATTTGGTCTCGTCGTAAGCAACGAAGGATTCCTCGTAGCCCTCCAGCTGCAGCACGCCATTTTGATCGCGATAAAAGCGGAAGCTACCGCTTTCGTTGTTGACCTCCAAGGAATACAGCTGCCGCTGATCGATCTGCGGGTACATCATAATGTAATCGCTATACCCCAGCACCTCTCCCGAGGAGGCATCAAAATCCACCACTGCATAGGGAGAAGCAGCACCCGTATCGGGATTGATGCGGTACTGATTTCCGCTGTGTGCCACGAAAAATCCCGCGCTGTTTTTTTCCATTTTTTCGCCATCGCCATCAAACAGAGCATACGCACCGTCCGATTTCTTAATGTAATATTTTTCTGAGTATTCGGAGCCATCCTCTCCGTAGTAAACGTCAACGAGCCCGTAGATCGCCACGATATGGTTGGTAACCGCCAGCGCAACGATCAAAAACGCCGTCACGCACGCCAGCACGGCAACGGCAAGCTTCTGCCGCTTGAGCATGGAGCGCTTCTGTCGCTCCCCCTTTGCCTTTGTCCAACGCGCGATCAGATGCACGTCCTCCTCCGAGGCGATCACCGTGCTTTCATTCACGGGAACACCGTTCAGGTACCAGCCCGCAAAGGCGTATCCCGCGCGCACGGGCGTTGGCAGTGCGCCGAGGGGAGAGCCGCAAACCGCCTCCCGGCTCGACACCGCCACGCTTCCGCGATTGGCATCAAAGATCACGTTGACAATGATTTCTTCATTTCTCATGCAAAAATGCCTCTATTTCTTCAAAACTATATTGGAATCGACCGAAGATCCGTCAGTAGCGTCTTCTCTTGATCGCCAGGACCCAAATTCCGGCTACCAGCATCACAACTGCCGGAGTTGCGATCAGCACCGCACTCCATACCGTTACGTCCGAAGGAGCGTAGTATTTGGAATTCATTCCGGACTGATAGATCGTAACCCACTTCAAGCCAACCGGTGCAACCTCGCGTCCGATCACACGGAGCGTGCCCACCAGTGCATCGGCGTTTCCGTAGGAATCCGTGGAAAGCACGTCGTTGCTGACGAAATCAGTGGATCCAACCGCACAAACGTAGGAAGCGTCATTGACGTTGGTCCATCCCTGCCCCTCACTGATCGAACGGCGGTGGGTAGTCACCGTCATCAGGCGGTAAGGGTTCTGCGGATCAAAGGAATCCACCACCAGGTCCTCTCCGTTGGCATCGGTCAGGCGTTCCCCGTTCATTTTTGCGTAGGCAAAGGCCCGATCCCCGGTACAGAATACGTTGTAAACCGATCTTGGCCACTCGTACTTGTAATACGAGCCGTAGGAATAGGCCTGTGTTCCCGATTCCTCGTCTGCCAGACGGTGCACGATCTTGTAGGAATCCGAGTAAGAGAAGGAGACCGCATTACGGAACAGCACCTTGGGCGACATACCCGTCTCTCGCATATCCTCGGTCAGGGATGCACCAAGCCCACCGGTCTGATAGGTGCCGATGATCAAAGAGCCGTCGGTGTCCATCGAGTGCCCGGGGTCAAGCACCTCCAGGGTGCCCTCTACAGGCACACCGCTTGCATCCTCACCCTTGTAGCGATTTACCGCAATCCCCCACTCCTCCAGATATTCCTCCAACACATCCAGACGGGGCGTGTCGGCATTGAAGAACACCATATAGGAATAGGCGTTTGAAAGAAAGGTATCCAGCTTACTGATTTCGGAGACCGCTCCGGCTCCGGCCTGGAAGGACGTAGAAAAGTCCTCCTTCGGATCAAAGGTAATGATCAAACGGCAGTTCTCGGGGATCTCGTCCTTCTCCAGATTGAGAAATACGAGGTCATATCCCGCACGTTCGATCAAATTCAAAAATTCGGTATACTCGGTCTCTCCCGTTTGAGGATCAAAGGGCTCTCCGTGATTGGTGGTCAACGCACAGATCGGCGCCTCGGCACAGGTCACGGCAATGATGCCGCCCAAAAACTTTTTTTCTCCGCTATACGCCCAAGGCTCGGCGGCGTCCACGCTGTCATAGGTGTAAAACGATTTGAGAGGGAAAATACGGAAATCGGTTCCGCTCGAGACGATCACGTCGGTGGGATAGATTGCGGAATAGGAGTTGTTGCGATAATCGTCAACCAGAGACGGGTTATCCACAACGTCAACGGTCGACACCTGAATAGCGCCGTCAGCCGCCTGCTCCAACGCCAACGCGGTATAGTAGACGTAGCGCATCATCGTGCTTCCGTAGAGCTGGTCGGGATCTGCGCAGAAGATAATATCCACCTCCACGGGATCCTCCTCGGGTCGGGTTTCATTTACCGATTCCAACGTCACGTCCAATAAATTTTTTGCGCTGTCACTCAGGGTGTAGATCTCCTCCGACGTGACGTCGGTAAACCAGTGGTTTTTGGAAAAGACCGCCGAAAATGCAACGTTTACAAGCAATACCAGCGCGATTACCAAGGCGGTAATGCCCAAAGAAGTTGAACCGTAACGCAATTTACGGCCAAATCCGTTTTCGTTTTTCATACGTTCGCTCCATCCTTTCTCCGAGCATCAGGCACGGCGGCGTCTGATCAGAACGATCAGCGCGATTGCCGTTACCGCAACCGTGGGCGTCAAGGTCAGCCACAGCGTCCACTGCACCATCTGCGCGGTGGTAACGGTACTGATCTCCAGCGACGAAAACGGCTTGATCGTCAAGCCTTCGGGAACGAAATCCTTGCCAAGTGTGCCAAACAGACGCATGGAAAGATCGGAGTTTCCGTAAACGGCAGACTGCAGATATTCCTCGGTCAAAAAGCGAACCGAGGACACCACACCCACGCGGCAAACGCGTCCGTTGGTATTCTGCTCGGACACGCCCATGAGCATCGTGCTTCCACTGGCAACTGCCGCGCCATGTGCCCAGGAAACCGTGCCCTCGCCGCTTTCATACAGACTGTACAGCGTGCGGTCTCCTTTGGTAAAGCTGCCGTCTCCGTTGTTTACAAAGCCCTTTGCCGCCACCATGGCGGTAGAGTTCCGGAACACAGTCTTGCGAGTCAGTCCGTCCAAAAGCTCTCCCGATCTTCCCGAGGTGATCGGCTCTCCGTAAATGGTATAGCCGTCCGAGGTCAGGGATTGCGTGTTGTTTTGCACCATATAGCGATAGGAGTTTCCTGTATTCACGTCCGTAAAGTATTGAAACGCAAAGCCCCAATCGGCAAGATAGCTCTCAAAATTGGGAAGCTTGGGAGTACCGTTCTCCACAAACACCAGGAAGTTATTCCCATCCCGCTCCAGGAAAGCGTCCAGAATCTCGATCTCGGATTTTTCCGAAAGCGAGTCGGCAACCAGGTCGGTATTGGGGTTGTAGCTGATGATCAGGTTGCAGGAGTCAGGTATCTCGTCCTCGTAGAGATCGATGTAAGAGATCCGATATCCCGCATCGTCGAGCAGGTATAGCAGTTCGTAATCGTAAAAGACCTCACCGTGATTGTTCGTCAGGCAAACGGTGGGGGCCTGCCCGTCAACAGCGTGCAGGATGCCCGCTACCAGCTTCCGCTCACCCTTATACGCCCATACGTTCGAAGCATTTCCGCCTTCAAACACAAAGAAATCCTCCAGATTGTATACGCGGTGATAATCCTCGGAGGCCAGAATCACGCTGGTCTCATAGATCGGGATCTCCTGTGTCTCTCCGGTTTGCAGATTCTGCGCGGTAGCATACTGTCTTACGGTGTTGGGATTGGTCATAATATCGTGGCAGGAGACCGACAGGCGATCGGGGTAGCGCTCGGCAAGCGAGGACGCCGTTTCATACACGTACGAAAGTGTGCCGTCATCCACCACGTTCTGATAGGTATCACAGAAAAGGATCTCCACATTCTTTTGGGAACCCTCATCCAAAATCTCATCCAGGAGCGCATAGCAGGTATCGCTGACATCGTAGTTGCCTACGGCGGTCATCGACGTGTGCCATCCGTAACGCGCGGCCAACGTGCCAAACACCGCGTTCGCCAGAAGCGTCACCACGATCACCAGTACCGTAAGCAACGCGGTCACACCGCCGTACTGCGCCTTTCTTGTTCGAAAGAAATGTTTTTTCATGCGTTGTTGCCTCCCGAACGATCAACCCCAACGGCGTTTTTCGTAAACGCGTACGGTGAGGAACAGGAAAACAAATGCAAGAGAGGAATAATACAGCAGGGCGGCATAGTCAAAAATACCGTTGCTGAATGCCGAAAAACGGCTGATCACCGAGACCCAATCGATCACGGCACGGATCGGATAGCTGTTGATCAGGGGTTGTCCCGAGCTATCGGTCAGCATGTTGAATACGTTGAGCAGGATCATCACCGCGATCACGCCAACCGTTACAACGGCAGCGGAAAGCTGATTTTCGGTCAAGGCAGAGATCAGGGTTCCCACCGCGATCAACGCCGCACCAAGCAGCAGCACCGCGATCACGCTACCCACAATTTCTCCCGTTACGGGACCGATGTGCATCGTGGTGGAATCCTCTCCCACACGCTCCGCATGTCCGATGATGTAGATCGGCAAAAAGTTGATGCAGGAGAGCAGCACGCCACCGGCAAACATCGTCAGCGCCGCAAAATACTTTCCAAGCACCATTCCCGTAATGGTAACGGGCGCAGTCAGGAGCAGCTGCTCGGTACGTAGCTTTCTCTCCTCCGCAAACAGGCGCATGGTGAGAAGCGGGATCAAGACGATGAAGGTTGCGATCAGGAGCGTGAAATAGCTCGCGGTATCGTAGCTTCCCGAAATGATTGTAGTATAGCAACAAAGCAACGCGGAAAATGCCAAAAATACTCCCAGATAAATATATCCGATGGGGTTGATGAAATAGGAGCGCATCTCCTTACGATAGATGGCAAACATAACTGTAACTTCCTTTCTGTTGTCGGTCGACGTCGCTCAGAACTCAGAGCTCGTCCTCTTCCGCATCGGTTGCGGTTTTCGCGGCCTCCGTGCGCTGACGCTGCGCATCCTCGTACAGAGAAGCACCAACCTCGCGCTCGATCGCGCTCTTTTCTTTTCCCTTGTTGCGGCGTGCAACACGTCCGGCTGCTCCAACGCGAGCCGTACGGCTCTCCTCGGATTTCTCCACAACCGTCAGGAAGATATCCTCCAGGCTCATTCCCAAGGATTCCATTCCGATCATTGCCCAACCGCGCTCAGCCAGCTGGAAGAAGAGCTTTTTGCGGATGTCCACGCCGTAATCGCTCTCCACCGTATAGGTGTAAGCATCCCCGTCTCGCTCGGCAAGCACGTCGGCATATGCAATTCCCTGCATGCTTTTCAGCATGGAGAGGACCTCCTTTTGCGGGCCGGAGATCTTCACGTTAAAGCGGTGATTGCTGTCCATGACGCGCGAGATATTCTCGGTCTTTTCATTGGCAACGATCTTTCCCTTGTTGATGATCACGATGCGATCGCAAACCGCCTGTACCTCCTGCAAAATATGCGTGGAGAGAATCACGGTATGGTCTTTACCGAGTCCGCGGATCAGGTTGCGGATCTCAATGATCTGCTTGGGGTCCAGTCCCACAGTCGGCTCGTCAAAAATAATGACGTCAGGCTTTCCGATCAACGCCTGCGCAATGCCCACTCTCTGGCGGTAGCCCTTGGAGAGCGTGCGGATCACCTTCTTGTATACGTCCTTAATCTTCACGGTTTCGCAAACCTCGGCCAGGTGCGAAGCACGGTCGAGCTTGCAGCCCTTGAGCTCATAATTGAAGTTCAGGTACTCCTCTACCGTCATATCCAGATACAGGGGCGGCTGCTCGGGCAAATACCCGATCTTCTTTTTCGCGCCGATCGGATCGCGTAAAATATCCACGCCCGCCACCGAGGCTTTTCCCGACGTGGAGGAAAGATATCCCGTAAGGATGTTCATCGTCGTACTCTTTCCCGCACCGTTGGGGCCGAGGAAGCCGACGATTTCGCCGCTTTCCACTTCAAAGCTGATGTCATCCACCGCGCAATGAGAACCGTAATTTTTTACCAAATGTTCAATTTTTATCATAGAGAACAGAATTCCTTCCTGTAAATTTCTCAACTTGGCCGCTGCATATCGCAAACCGCATGCAACACAGAGGTAATTGTAACATAAAAACATGAACACGCCATGAACAAGCGAAAAAATATAAAAAACTCTTTTGAAAAAAGCCTGAATTTTTTGTGAGTATTCGACATGCAAAAATTTTTCCCTTTTTTGCATAATCGGGACGTAACAGGTAAAAATAAAAACAGCGAGGCACGGGAAGAACTCCCACAGCTCCCCGCGCCATCCATTCATAGAAAACAAAGGAGCAAAATTATGTGTAAAAAGTGGAAAGAATCTGAATTCTTCAAAAAAATGAAGCAGGTGCGCGTGAACCGCGCGATCTACCTGTCGGCGGTAGTGATCCTGCTTTCCCTGGCAGTGGTGCTTGCCATTACCGCCGCCACCAACCGCGCAAAAAAGAACCCGGGCAGTGAGGATCCCACCCCCGAGGTCACCACTCCCGCCATCGATCCCCCCGGCGGCACCGAGACCGAAACCAAGCCGCAGGAGCAGCCCACCGTTAAGGATGAGGTCATTCCCGAGCTTTCACTTCCCGTTTCGGGGAAGCTGACCAACAAGCACAGTGTGGACGTGCAGGTATTCTCGCAAACCATGCAGAATTGGCGCGTGCATCTCGGAATCGATATTCACACCGAGGCCAATGCCCCCGTTTGCGCTGCCGCAGACGGCAAGGTCGAGCAGATCTGGGAGGACCCCATGATGGGCTGGTGTGTAGCACTGTCTCATACGGGTGACTGTGTAACGGTCTACAAAAATCTGGCAAAGGATCTGGCCGATACGCTCACCGTTGGAAAAGAGGTGCAAAAGGGAGAGCTGCTTGGGTACGTTGGTGACACCGCACTCTTGGAGATCGCGGAGGAGCCGCACCTGCACATGGAAATGACCGTGAAGGGACTTCAGGTCGATCCGCTCGAGTATTTCAGCACGTCGGTGCTCAACTCACTCAAAAGCGACACCGGGTATGAACCAAGCACCGGAAAATAATCCCGAATAGCCGTGCTCCGCGCGGCTATTTTTTTGCCGTTTCTTGGCGCATCGGTATAAAAACGGTTGACAAATCACTTGTTCTATGTTATAATTGAGAACGATTCTCAATTTATTCAGGAAAGTGATACCAAATATGAAGAAACAAACCTATCATACCAACGGAAAGCGCGAGTTGATCGACTTTCTGTCGCAAAATCCCGACCGTCAGTTTACAACCGAGGAGCTTTGCGAGGCGGTTAACGGAGGGTCCACGCACAGAAAGAGCAGTGTCTACCGCTATCTCGCCGCGCTCTGTCAGGACGATGTAGTACGAAAATTTCACAGTGAGGACCGCAGCTGCAACGTCTACCAATATGTAGGCGAAAATTGCGACTGTAGCCACCATTTTCATGAAAAGTGCTTGCGATGCGGCGGGATCCGTCATCTTGATTGCGAGGGCTCCGAGGCCTTCACCGAGCATCTGCTTCAAAAGCATGGCTTTGCGGTGGATTGCGGACAGTCGATCCTGTACGGAATTTGCGCCGCCTGCCGCGCGCGGGAAGGAGCGCAACCGCAATGACGCATTTGATGGAACATATGCCGGAGATCCTCTCCCATACCCTTTTGGATACACTCAAGCTGATTCCCTTTCTCTTCCTTGCCTATCTCCTCATGGAGTTTCTGGAGCACAAATCCGGCTCTGCCGCCGAAGCTCAACTAAAGCGCTCGGGCAAGATCGGTCCGCTCCTTGGCTCAGCACTCGGGATCCTTCCGCAATGCGGCTTTTCGGTTGCCGCGGCAGGCCTTTATACCGGCCGTGTGATCACCACGGGAACCCTCGTTGCGGTCTTTCTCGCAACCTCGGACGAAATGCTTCCCATTCTCGTCTCGGAGGGCGCGCCCCTGCCCCTTATTTTCAAAATTCTCGGCCTCAAGCTTTTGATCGGCATTGCCGCAGGCTTTCTCATTGATCTGGTGGAGCGTGTGATCCATCGCAAACGATCAATTGTGACCGAGCCCCGCATCGAGGAGCTTTGCGAGCGCGAGCATTGCCGTTGCGGCGAGCATTTTGCGCTCTCCGCCGTTCGGCACACCCTGCACGTTACCCTGTTCGTCCTGCTCTTTACCTTTTTGCTCAACCTTCTTCTCCACGGAATCGGAGAGGAAAAGCTGGGAACGCTTCTCACCGCAACGCCGGTGGTTGGCAATCTGGTGGCCGCTTTGGTGGGTCTGATCCCGAACTGCGCGTCATCGGTAGTACTTACCGAAATGTACCTTTCTGGCATCCTGTCCGCAGGCGCAATGCTCTCGGGCTTGCTGGTCAATGCGGGGATCGGGCTTGCCGTTCTGTTCCGTAACAACCGCCCCGTGCGCGATTCCTTCCGCATCCTTGCGCTGCTCTTTGGGATCGGAACCCTCACCGGCATCCTCATCGACCTGCTCCGCATCTTTTCCTGATCGGCGCGCAAAAAAGAAAATCCCCGTACACAAACGGTACGGGGAGAATTCACGGTTCAGTTTTGCCGCTTCCGCACACGAAACCAGTTGAAAAATCCGTAAAGATCGTTGCACAAAAACATCGAAAAGCAAGCAACCATTGAAAAGTAGGACGGATCCTCGATCGCCGCGATCACCCACAGCACGATCAGCACCACGTCGTTCCCTGCATACGCCAACGCGTAATAGGGACTGCGGCGGAACAAAAGGTACGAAGCCAAAAAGCTGGTAGTCACCGACAAGGTGCTCACCAACAGCTCCGCGTTTCCAAGCGCGCGCAGGATCCAATAAAAAGCGAAGGTCACCGCGGCGGTCAAAATGGCCGTAAGGGCAACCTCGCCGCCCGTGAGATGCTCCATTTTCACCTCGGAGCGATCCTTGGCGTACGGGTGCCGCAACCAGGACACCACCGAAAAGGCGGCGATCGGCGCGCTCATGCAAAGATAGGTGATCATCTCTCCGTAGTAATGCAGATCCCACGAGATCACGGCGTACAGAATACTGAACACCACCGTCAGAGCCTGCCCCGTCACGTCCCCCTTGGCCACAAAGATCAAGGCCGTAACGCCGAGCAATGACGCGATCAGTGAAAGCAGGCCTCCCTCTCCGCCAAGGAAGAAGGATACCGTAACCACCAACATGGAAAGGATCCAGAGCCCCCATTCAAACCTCGACAAAAACCGAAACGGATTATACAGTTTTCTTTTCATAACGCCTCCAAACAAAAAACACTCGCAACACGTCTTCTACGACCTAACGACGCGCTCGAGTGCCCATGCACTGCTACCCGGTGGCAGCTTTTCTATCTGATGTCCCCATTGTAGCACAACAGCAGAAAAAAGTCAAGAGATTCTACATAAATCCCGCAAATAAAGCCAACATAAAAACAAAAACCATTGGAGAACCACCATGAAAATTGCCTTTTTTGATACCAAATCCTACGACAGACCCGGATTTGAAGAATTTTGCAAACAGCAAAACGTCTGCTTTAAGTTTTTTGAAACCAAGCTCAACGAGGACACCGTAGAGCTGGCGCGCGGATATGACGGCGTATGCGTATTCGTCAACGATACGCTGAATGCCGCCGTGATCGACAAGCTGTATGCCTACGGCGTGCGCGTAATTGCACTGCGGTGCGCAGGCTTTAACAACGTCGACCTGGACGCCGCAGAGGGCAAGCTGGCCGTATTGCGCGTTCCCGCCTACTCCCCGTACGCCGTTGCTGAGCATGCCATGGCTATGCTTCTGACCTCGGTGCGCCGCATCCACAAGGCCTACGTGCGCACCAAGGGCTTCAATTTCAGTCTCAATGACCTGACGGGCTTTGATCTGCACGGAAAGACCGTGGGCGTGATCGGAACCGGAAAGATCGGCCGCGTGTTCATCGACATCTGCCGCGGATTTGGCATGCACGTCCTCGCCTACGACAAGTACCCCGCCGCCAACAGTGGCATTCAATACGTCTCTTTGGATGAACTGTTCGCCAAGAGCAACATCCTCTCGCTCCATTGCCCGCTTACCGACGAGACCTACCACATGATCAACGACCGCAGCATCGAGCAGATGAAAAAGGGCGTGGTGATCATCAACACCTCGCGCGGCGCCTTGATCGATGCCGAGGCATTGCTCAAAGGGATCAAGACCCGAAAGGTGGGAGCGGCCTGCCTGGACGTATACGAGGAAGAATCCGAGTTTTTCTTTGAGGACTACTCGGGTCACATCGTGGAGGACGATACGCTCGCCCGCCTTATCACTATGCCCAACGTGATCGTCACCTCGCACCAGGCATTCCTCACCGAAGAAGCACTCCAAAACATTGCCGAAACCACCGTGCAAAACATCGTGACCTTCTTCCAAACCGGCTCCTGTGAAAACGAAGTGCGAAAGCAAGTGAAAGTATAAGTTATCTTTTGATTACGGGGAAGGGGAAAACTTCTTGAGCATAAGCTTCGTTAACGTATTTTTTCTGGGGAAAACTTCTTGAAAGAAGTTTTCCCCAGACCCCTTTCAAGAACTTTACGCACATCTTTCTTGCTAAATTGGTTCGTTTAACGCGCTTTATATATGCATTGGCTCCCGCGAGCACTTTGGGACGGCTTCTTGCAGAGAAGCCTTCGACCACAAAGTGCTCCAAATAGTTAGTTTTGATATAGAAAATATCCTATTTTACGTTAACGAAGCTTTTGGGAAAAAAGTTTTCCCCTTCCCCAAAAGCTCCGTTAACGTAAAAACATAAAATTTCCATGTAAAAACTATCTTGTGGACCATTTTGGGAAGCGGACCCAAAATGGTAGCGAGAGCATCGCGGCTATACCGTTTAGAGCGAACATCAGTTGC
>JAFVOP010000015.1 GCA_017505745.1 Clostridia bacterium | reverse complement strand
GATCCTGATCCTGATCCCGATCCTGATCCTGATCCCGATCCCGACCCGACACCTGATCCTGATCCCGATCCCGACCCGACACCTGATCCTGATCCCGATCCGACACCGGATCCCGATCCTGATCCTGATCCCGATCCCGACCCGACACCTGATCCTGATCCCGATCCCGACCCGACACCTGATCCTGATCCCGATCCGACACCGGATCCCGATCCTGATCCTGATCCCGATCCGACACCGGATCCTGATCCCGATACCGATACAGACACGGAGACGGAAACCGAGACCGAGACCGATACAGAGACGGATACGGAGACCGAAACCGATACCGAAACCGATACCGATACCGAAACGGAAATTGGAACCGAAACCGATACGGAAGATGGCACAGATAAGATTGAGAATGAACAGAGTGGAGCTACGGTGCAGATTCCCGCAGGAAGCGACGCCGTAATTCCCGACGGTACCGTATTTGAAGTGGTAGACGTTCCCGAGACCGAGATTCCCGAGGTGGCGATAGAGAACATTGAGTCGCTCGTAGAGGGTAACACCAAGCTGCTGGCCTGCTACGATCTGTCCCTGCTGTTGGACGGTGCACCCGTACAGCCCAACGGAAAGATTCTGGTAACGCTTCCCGCAATTGACGGAGCATACGAGACGGTAAAGGTTTTGTACATCGCCGATGACGGCAGCGTGGAGGAATGCAAAACCACCGTTCATGCAGACGGTACGGTTTCCTTTGAAACCGATCACTTCTCAAGATACGTTGTGGTTGGCGTCAATGAGGAGGCAAGCTCTCAGGGACTTCCCACGGGCGCGATCGTTGCCATTGTGATTGTTGCGGTTCTGCTCTTGGGGGCCGGTGGATTTGCGATCTTCTGGTTTGTGATTCAAAAGAACACTCTGGGCGATCTGCTTGCGATCTTCCAAAAAGTTGAGCCGGCAGAGGCTGCAGAGGAATCCGCCACGGAGGTTGCTGCAGAAGAGGAGCTTTCCGCAGAGGAAGCGGAGAACTCCGATACGGATGGGGAAGAGGCTTTGGAAAACTCCGAAGAACCCACTGATCCGAAACCCGAAGAATAAAATCTCCCGTACGCGCGGCATCCATGGAGCGCGTACTGACAAAAGGCATGGCCGCCGGCACGTCCGGCGGCCATGCTGCTGCTATGGAGCGGTCTTTGAAAAAAATCTGTGATTTCTGTTGACTTTTGAAGTGGGATGTGGTATACTGTTTGTAGTGTGAGACATAGATCATCCATCTTGATTTTTACGCCCACACGGCGCCGTCTTTGGCGGTGTCAGAATAACGGGCTGCATAACTGACGGATTTGCGGATTTTACCGCAGGGGAGTGCAGCCGCAGGCTTTGCCGATGGAAAGCGGCAAGGTGCCGACCGTCTGGGCGATTCAGTTTTTTGTAAAGCTGATTTGCCTTTTTCTTTTTGGCAGATTGGCAGTAAGGAGGAAGAATCCCATGGAACACAAGCAATGGAACGGGTTTGCCGACGGCGCATGGCAAACCGAAATCAACGTGCGCGATTTTATTCAAACCAACTACTGTGAATATACCGGAAATGCCGATTTTCTGGCGCAGGCTACGCCGCGTACCAAGGCCCTGATGAAAAAGCTGGAGGCGCTGTTTGCTCTGGAGCATCAGTTTGGCGGCGTGCTGGATATCGATACCGCTACGGTATCCTCGCTTACCAGCTTTGCGCCGGGATATCTGGACAAGGAGCAGGAGCTTATCGTGGGGATGCAGACCAACCGCCCGCTCAAGCGCGGGGTCAATCCCTTTGGCGGTATGCGCATGGTGCGGCAGGCCTGCGAGGCCTACGGCTACAAGCTCAGCCCCAAGGTGGAGGAGGAGTTCCGCTTCCGTACCACGCATAACGACGGCGTATTCCGCGCGTATACCGAGGAGATGCGCAAGGCGCGCAAGTGCCACGTGATCACCGGCCTCCCCGACGCCTACGGGCGCGGACGGATCATCGGCGACTACCGCCGCGTAGCGCTGTATGGCGTGGACCGTTTGATTGAAGAAAAGCAGAAGGATAAAAACGCGTTGGCCAACGGCGTGTTTGAGGCCGAGCAGGTGCGCCTGGATGAGGAGCTTTATCAGCAAATTGCCTTTCTCGGCTACCTCAAGGAAATGGCAAAGATGTACGGCTTTGACATCAGCGGCCCCGCCGCAAACGCACGCGAGGCAATTCAATGGACCTATTTTGGCTATCTTGCCGCCATCAAGGAGCAAAACGGGGCGGCGATGTCCTTGGGACGCGTGAGCACCTTCTTTGATATTTACATCGAGCGTGACCTGAAAAACGGGATCCTGACCGAGGAGGGCGCGCAGGAGCTGATCGACGATTTTGTAATGAAGCTCCGTATTGCGCGTCATTTGCGCACCCCCGAGTACAACGAGCTGTTTGGCGGTGACCCCATGTGGATCACCGAGGCCGTGGGCGGCGTTGGGGAGGACGGCAGATCGCTGGTTACCAAAAACAGCTACCGCATCCTGCATACTCTTTATACGCTCGGCTCGTCTCCCGAGCCCAATCTCACGGTGCTTTGGTCCAAGGCTCTGCCCGCGCCCTTCAAGCACTTTTGCGCCAAGGTGTCGGCCGATACCGATTCGATCCAATATGAAAACGACGATCTGATGCGCCCGATCTACGGTGACGATTACGCCATTGCCTGCTGTGTGTCCGCCATGAAGGTGGGCAAGCAGATGCAGTTCTTTGGCGCGCGCTGTAATCTGGCAAAGCTGCTCCTGATTGCCATCAACGGCGGCTACGATACCACAAGCGGCATGCACATCGGACCGCAAATGGACGTGATGCAGGGAGAGCAGCTTTCCTATGACGAGCTGATGGAGCGCATGGAGACCTACATTGCCTGGATCAGCCGCCTGTACGTCAATACCATGAACGTGATCCACTATATGCACGATAAATACGCCTACGAAAAGGTACAGATGGCTCTGCACGATACCGACGTGGGACGCTTTATGGCCTTTGGAATCGCGGGGCTTTCGGTGGTTGCCGATTCGCTCAGCGCGGTCAAGTATGCTTGTGTGCATCCGATCCGCGACGAACAGGGCTTTATCGTGGATTTTGATACCCAAGGGGATTTCCCCAAATACGGAAACGACGACGATCGCGTAGACCTGATCGCGCAGGATATGGCGCACCGTATGATCGTGGAGCTGCGCAAGACCAAGACCTACCGCAACGCCGAGCATACGCTTTCGGTGCTGACCATTACCTCCAACGTCATGTACGGCAAAAACACCGGGGCTACCCCCGACGGCAGACGCGCCTGCGAGCCCTTTGCTCCCGGCGCCAACCCGATGCACAACCGCGAGGAAAACGGCGCCTTGGCATCGCTCAATTCGGTGGCCAAGATCCGCTACGACGATTGCCGCGACGGCATTTCCAATACCTTCTCGATCACTCCCGAGGCGCTCGGTCGTACCGAGGAGGAGCGCATCGGCAATCTGGTGCAGATCCTGGATGGCTATTTTGCTAAAAACGCGCACCATATCAACGTCAACGTGCTGAATCGCGAAACGCTGATGAAGGCGTATGAAAATCCCGAGGCGTATCCCAATCTCACCATTCGCGTGTCGGGCTATGCGGTCAACTTCCATAAGCTTTCGCGCGAGCAGCAGCGTGAAGTGATCAGCCGCACCTTCCACGAAACCGTATGAGCGAGCCGAGAGCCGCCTTTGGACGGATCCATTCCTTCCAAAGCCTTGGAACATTGGACGGCCCCGGCGTGCGCTTTGTCGCCTTTTTGCAGGGATGTCCCTTGCGTTGCATCTGCTGTCACAACCCCGACACGTGGGAGCCCTCCGGAGGAGATCTCTACACGGCCGACGAGGTGGCGCGTCGCGCGCTTCGGTATCGGGAATATTTCGGGGAGACGGGTGGGATCACGCTTTCGGGAGGAGAGCCGCTTTTGCAGGCGGGCTTTGCGGCACAGGTCTTTCGGATCTGTCAGCAGGAGGGCCTTCACACCTGCCTGGATACGTCCGGTTGCCTTTGGAATGCTGACGTGGAGCGGTTGCTGGAGGTGACCGATCACGTGCTTCTGGACGTGAAATATACGAACGATGCCGATTACCGCGCCTACGTGGGCTGCCCGATCGAGCCGGTGTTGAGCTTTCTCGCTCAGCTTGATGCGCGTGGGATCCCCACCACGCTTCGGCAGGTGATCCTTCCGTCGCTCAACGACCGCAAGGAGAGTATTCTTGCGTTGAAGGCTCTTGCCGGGCAGTATGCCTGTGTGCAAGGGATCGAGCTGCTGCCGTTCCGAAAGATCTGCCGGGTCAAATACGAGCAGCTGGGGCTTTGCTTCCGCGCGGCAGAGATCGAGACGCCGTCCTCCGCGCTGATGCGGCGGCTGGAGGGGTATCTTGCGGATCCCGCCGAAGAAGGGTGACGGCGAACGGAAAATCTGTTTTTCTCATAGAATATCATGCAAAAAAGCCACGGAATCCGCAGGATTCCGTGGCTTTTTGTATCACGAAAACCCCGCCATGCGGGTGGATATTTATTATGTGCTTTTAGTCAATTGCAATAAAAAATGTGTTGACAAGGCGTACTTTCTTTGATACAATATAAATACAGAGTACGCGAAATCAAATCTTGACTTTGTAAAAAATACCAAGAATGGAAGAGGACACAGAGAACCGTCCCCTGTGTTCCTGTGTTCGGAGGTTTACTTATGACACAGCAAGAATTTTTAAAAAAAATAACGGACGTTTTCAAATCCTACGGATTTCAAAAAAAGGGAAACAACTTTTATAGAGACTTTGGAAATGATATCCTGGGAGTGATTGGCCTTCAAAAATCGAATTATGGACCAGATTATTATGTTGAGTACGGTTATGCTTTTTTATCAATCAATGCCCATGCCCCTTTTCCCAAGTATTATCAAATGAATTTGAGTTTAGGGAGAATGATGTTCGATTTAAATAAGAAGCCCTCGAGAACGGTTTCTTTTGAAGATTTGACAGATGCAGGGTTGCTTTTAACAATGGAAAGAACGCTTCCTCTTTTTTGCAATGCAGGTAAAATGGGGAAAGATGAAATTGTTCGGTCATATCCAATGTCTCAAATTGCATATTTTCGTGGAAAATCAACCCCGGATTATTTAGGATTGAAAGGGGACAATTTCAAAATTCTCCCTTGAAAAAACATCATAATATCAAACTTATATAACAATTCCCCCGCCTCGGAGTAATCCGAGGCGGTTTTTGTATCACGAAAACCCCGCCATAGTGGCGGGGTTCCAAGTAGGCTATGCCGATGAGGAGAAAACAGATAAAAGAAAAGGGTAGAATGTGTTTGAGAGAAAGGCTCCCTTGTATAAAGGGAGCTGAAAACGCGCTTTTTGACACGGAGGCGCGTGCGGTACGGATCGGTTGAAACGGGCGCACACTGTGCGCCCCTACGGGTTGGAGCAAACATTGCGCACAGGGGGGCTCTCCTCATCCACCGCTAACGCGGTCCCCCTTCTCCGCTGGAGAAGGCAAACGTACTCCGCACGTCACCTTTTTCAGTGATTATGCTTTTTCGGATGATTGTTGGACTTTTGCTCGCCTCTCCTGCTAAGGGGAGGGGGACCGCCCATGGCGGTGGAGGGGTTTTGCAAATTAGACCACGGAGTGGTGGATGAGGAGAGCCCCTCTATGCACAGTGTTCGCCCGAGTCCGAGAGGGAGCTGTCGAGCGAATGCGAGACTGAGGGAGAGTGCGCGACTGCGGGAAGGCAGTTGCAATATGGCGAGATATAAAATTTTCGTACACGCGGGCTCCTTCCACCGCAAGCGGTCCCCCTTCCTCCCGGAGGAAGGCTTATGTAGCAACCCGTTTACGGGTAGCAAGGAACAGTTGCATGGCTGGCAGGCCAATCTATGGCGCACTTGTGCGTAGCCGGTAGTATTAGGGCTATGCCCGAAACGGAAATCCCACTCGCTACGCGGGTGGCTTTTTACATAGGTTGCTTATTTGGCCTTGTACAGGCGGAAAAGATCCAGATGTTCGGCGGCCTGCGCCCGAAGCAGCGCAAGGTAGGACGCGAGCGAGACGGCCACTGCAAGGACGGCCACAAGCAGATCGGGGGCGAAAAAGAAATGCAGAGAAATATCGGTGTATCCCATCTGACGGTGATAGCAGGCGGTGAGGATCTGCGGGAACGCCGCCGACAGGAGCAGAGAGAGGTTGCAGATCACGTAGGCGACACGGTTGGGGCAGAGAAAGCGGAAGTAGCGCTTGGCGCGGTTGCTTTCCTTGGAGGTTGGTTCCTTGGAAAAGGCGTAAAGGCTACCGATCGCCGCGGCAAGCGCGGTGACTGTATAGGCGATCAGGGCGATCCAAAACAGGATTGCGAAAAAACCGGCCGTATAGGCGAAATAGATCGCGTCCGAGGTGCCCTCGGTTGCGCCGCTGAGTGTGGCTCCGCACTCGCGCAGCGTGTTGGAAACCAGTTCAAAGGTGCTTTGCGTATCGTAGGCGAGACGTCCCTGAATGAAATACAGATGCGGGATCGCGAAATAGATCCAAAGCAGGAGCCCTCCGATCAGGGGGCAGAAATAAGAGACGCGGATCAGCGTACGCTTGGTTGGGGAGGAGAGCGAGATCATTTCTTCTCTCCTGCCAGCTTGCCTTCCATCAGGAATGCCGCCTCCATATCGGCGCAGCACACCGCATAGGCCAATGGGAACATTTCCAAAGCACGCCCGACGTTATTGGTATCCTCGGTGCCCGAAAAGCCCATGTGGTAGCGGATGGCAAAGGCTTCATCACGCGTCAGACGAAGAAAGCCCGACACGATATAAACCGATTTTTCCCCGTGCCCGTAGGGGAGATTGTCCTCAATGGTGTAGTAGGGAGCGCTCACCCATTTTCCGGTCTCGTCCTTGACGTTCCGGAAGCTGGTCTTATAGAAATTCACCTTGCAGATATCGTGCAGAAGGCCGGCAATGGCAATGCTCTCGTCGCTGTACTCAATGCCGTAAAGCTCCTTCATGCGCGGGCGGTTGAGAATATCCACCAGGCAGTCGTAGACGTTGAGACTGTGCTCCAGCAGTCCTCCCTCGTGGGCTCCGTGGTAGCGCGTGCTGGCAGGGGCGGTGAAAAAGTCGCTTTTCACCAAAAAATCAAGCAATTTGTCGGCTCCCTCACGGGTGATCTTTTCCTGAAAGATCTGCATAAAGCGTTCGCGGTTGTTCATAACGGTAATTCCTTTCCGATGGTTGGCATCATTGACCGTTCAGCGCCGCGCCGATCACGGTGCCGAACTGGGAGTTTTCGGGGATAATAAAGGTGACGCCAAAGCTGTGCGAGAGATTCTCAAATACGTTGCGGATCGGCGCGATGGTGGTCAGGTTTCCGATCAGAACGATGTGCTCCAGCCCAAAGCTCCGGGCAGCAAACACCGAGAGCATCAGGATAGTTTCGGCCACCATGTTGGAGATGCCGAGCGCGAGATCGGCGGGGGTGGCGAGGTCGGAGACCTTGCCGAAGTTTGCGGCAGTCAGATTTTCATTGATGCCGTCGTAGGAGCGATTGGAGGAAATATCCTTGATGCGCAGATCGATATTGTCGAGATCTCCGTCGGCGCAAAGCTGTTCAATGTGCTCTACGTTATCCACGCCCAGCATCTTGCGGCAAAGTCCGATCAGCGTGCCGCCGCCTACACCGGTACCGCCGAGGTATTCGATGTCATATTTTTCGTTGGCTTTTTTGGCGTGGATGAGCGCAGTTCCTGTGCCCATACTGACCACGATCGCCTCGTTCAAGCCCGACAGATAGAGCCCGCCGATGCCGATGCTCGAAAACTCGGGCACGGGCTGGCAAAGCAGGTTATAGATCGGCTTGGTGATCACCGACGAGCCGGCGCCGGTCATCAGGATGCGGTCGATGTCCTTCAGCTCCAGGCCGTTTTCTGCCGTGAATTTTCCAAATGCGCCGTAGATGGAGGTGATAGGATCGGTTGCGCGCACAAACTGCGGAGCGATCAGCTCTTTTTCTCCGTTTGGGTTGTCCCGGAAGCCTACGATCTTGGTCGTGGTTCCTCCAACGTCGATTCCAATGACGGTCTTTTTCATGAATTTCGGTTCCTTTACAAAGTTTTCTTGCCTTTATTATAACATCTACTTGTAAAAAAAGCAAGAATATGCTATAATATTTTCAGATTTTTCAAAGAAGGAAGAGGGAAACCATGGCTTTTGATGCGGGAATGCTTGCCTGTGTGATTGCGGAGATCCGCGAAAAGGCGCTTGGCGCGCGAATTGAAAAGGTCTTTCAGCCCGAGCGCGACGAGATCGTGTTGCAGATGCGAAGCCTTGAGGGCGGAAAGCGGCTGTTGATCAATGCCGGCTCCAACAATCCGCGTATCGGATTTACTGCCGAGCAAAAGGAAAACCCCATGTCGCCCCCCATGCTCTGCATGCTTTTGCGCAAGCATTTGCAGGGAGCAAAGCTGACCGACGTGCGCCAGGAGGGCTTTGAGCGCGTGGCACGTCTCGCGTTTGAAACGCGCGACGAGATGGGCTTTTCCTGCACACGGTATCTCGTTGCCGAGGTGATGGGAAAATACAGCAATCTGATTTTTCTCGGGGACAATGACCGCGTGATCGCGGCCCTGCGCACGGTAGACTTCTCTACGTCGAGCCTGCGCCAGGTCCTGCCGGGCATGAAATACGAATTGCCGCCCAAGCAGGACAAGACCGATCCTCTTGCCGTTGGCGAGGCCGAATTTGCCGCGCTTTTGGAAAACGGCGCGAGGGAGCGACCCTTGGACAAGTGGATCACGGCAAGCTTTCTCGGTATCTCGGCAACCGTGGCCCGCGAGATTGCCTACCGCTCCACGGGGCGCACCGATACGCCGCTGGGAGAGAGCGACCGCGAGCGTGTAAAGCAGGCCTTTTTTGCCACCGTGGCGCAGATCAGGGAGTCTCGCTTTTCGCCTTGTATGATCCTGCAGAACGGAAAGCCCGTGGAATACGCCTTCTGTGAGCTGCGGCAGTACGGAGGCGGGTTTGATCTGCAGCCCTTTGAAAGTGCGGGTCTGCTCTTGGACGCCTTTTTTCACACCCGTGACCGCGAGATACACGTCAAGCAACGCGCGGCGGACGTGCTGCGCATCCTGACCAATGCCGACGCGCGCATCCGTAAGAAGCTCGAATTACAGCGCGCCGAGCTTCTGGACTGTGAAAAGGGAGAGGAATACAAGAAGTACGCCGATCTGATCACGGCCAACCTCTATCGGCTTTCGCGCGGTATGACGCGCGTGGAGCTCACCGACTACGAGGACTATCGCGAGGATGGCAGCTTTGGCACCTGTGTGATCACGCTTGACAGTCGCCTGTCTCCCTCGTCCAACGCCCAGCATTACTACAAAAAATACAACAAATCCAAAAAAGCAAAGGTTGAGCTGGCGCGCCAGATCGAGCTTGGTGAGGCCGAGCTTCGCTACATCGATACGGTGTTTGATGCCCTGACCCACGCCGAGACCGCGGCCGATCTGAGTGAGATCCGTGACGAGCTTTACCGCTCGGGATACGCGTCGCGGATGAAAAATTACGCGCTTTCCAAAAAGCCGACCAATCCTACCGTGGCGCAATTCCGCACACGCGGCGGCTATCGGGTCCTGTGCGGCAAAAACAATGTGCAAAACGAATACATTACCCACAAGCTGGCGGGGAAAAATGATTATTGGTTCCACGTCAAAAATCTGCCGGGCTCGCACACGGTGATGCTGTGCGAGGGAGAGGAGCCGTCGGTGGAGGATTTCACCGATGCCGCCGAGATCGCCGCGTATTTCTCCAAGGGTGCGGACGGACAGAACGTGGAAGTGGATTATACCTTGGTACGAAACGTCAAAAAGCCTGCGGGCGGCAAGCCGGGACTGGTGATCTATCACACCAACTGGTCCTGTATCGTAACCCCGAATGCCGAACGGGTGCAGGCGATGCGTGAGAAGAAATAAAAAATAAAAGACGGAAACAGAACATCAGGAAGGACGTGCGATACAAATGAATCAAACAGGATATGACATTGCCATCGTGGGTGCGGGGCCTGCCGGTATGACGGCGGCGCTTTACGCCCTGCGTGCGGGAAAAACGGTCCTTTTATTGGAGGGACAGGCATACGGGGGGCAGATCATTCAATCCCCCAAGGTAGAAAATTATCCGGGTGCGCCTGAGATCGGAGGCGTGGAGCTGGCCGAGCAGATGATGGGGCAGATCCGTGCGCTTGGCGTGGAAATGATCGCAGAATCGGTACAGAGGATCCATCCGGAGGACAACCGCTTTCGGATGGAGACCTTCGCCCATGTATATACCGCGAGCGCGGTGATCCTTGCCACGGGCGTTGGACACCGCAAGCTCGGCGTTCCCGGGGAGGAAGCCCTGATCGGACGCGGCGTCTCCTTTTGCGCCACCTGCGACGGGATGTTTTTCCGTCGGCGTGAGGTGGCTGTGGTGGGCGGCGGAAACACCGCCGTGCAGGACGCGTTGGTGCTGGCCGAGATCTGCTCCAAGGTCTACCTGATCCATCGCCGCGATTCCTTCCGAGCGGAGGCGCACCTGATGGAACGCGTGCGCAGCTCTGAAAAGATCGAGATCATCCCCGACACGGTGGTGACCGCGATCCGGGGAGAGATGCGGCTGGAGTCGCTGACCTTGCGGAACACAAAGAGCGGAGAGGAGTGCGAGCTTGCGGTGGCAGGTCTGTTTGAGGCCGTGGGAACGCTCCCGCAAAACGCCGCGTTTGCCGATGCGGTGGCTTTGGATGCCGAGGGCTATATTCCCACCGACGCCGATTGCATGACCGCAACCCCGGGTATATTTGCGGCGGGAGATTGCCGTCAAAAAGCGGTGCGCCAGCTGACCACCGCAACCGCTGACGGCACGGTTGCCGCGTTGGCGGCGGTAGAGTGGCTCAACAGAGCCCGGTAGGCAGGGAACGGATGCACGGGAGAAGGGCTCCCGTCTCCGTTCAAACAAAACGTAACAATCTTTACATAAATGAGGTGCTTTCGTGAAAATTTTGATTGCAGGATGCGGACAGGTTGGGCAGACCCTGGCACAGGAGCTTTCCGCCGAGGGACACGATCTGACGCTGATGGATTCGGACCCGCAGGTTTTAGAGATGGGGATGGAGCGTTACGACGTGATTGCCATTCAGGGAAACTGCGCGTCGATGCAGACTCTGCACGCCGCCAACGTGGAGATGGCCGATCTTTTGATCGCGTGTACGGGAAGCGACGAGCTCAATTTGCTTTGTTGCATGACCGCGCACGCCATCAATCCGCATTTGCATACCATTGCGCGGATCCGGAATCATGAGTATGTGGAGCAGACCTATCGGATGCGCGATACCTTTGCGCTTTCCATGATCTTCAATCCCGAGCAGCAGGCAGCTCAGGAGATCGAGCGCCTGTTGCGCTTCCCGGGCTTTCTCAAGCGCGATTCCTTTGCCAAGGGACGTGTGGAGATCGTAGAGCTGCGCGTGGATGCCGATAGCCGTTTGTGCAACGTTCCGCTGTCGGCGCTCAACGCCATCGTCAAATGCAAGGTGCTGGTTTGTACCGTGCTGCGCGAGGGACAGGCCATTACCCCCGACGGTCGGTTCGTCTTGCACGCCGGTGACCGCATTTTCGTGACCGCGCCCTCCGAAAACCTGGCGCTGCTGCTCAAAAACCTGGGGATCGTTCAGCACAAGATCCGCAACGTGATGGTGGTTGGCGGCGGTACGCTTTGCTACTATCTTGCCAACCTGCTGCAAAACAGCTCGATTGGCATGACGGTGATCGAAGCCGATCGGGCGCGTTGCGTAGAGCTTGCCTCTGCGTTTCCGCGCGTAGAGGTGATCTGCGGCGATGCGCGTGAGCAATCGCTTCTGGAGAGCGAGGGAATTTCCTCGGCGGATGCTCTGATTGCCTTGACCGGTCTGGACGAGCTCAATCTGCTCATTTCGCTGTACGGGCAAAGCTGTCGGATCCCACAGACCGTGACCCGCCTGGAGAATCTGACCGAAACGGGTATTACGCGGGATCTGACACTGGGAAGTGTGATCTGCCCGCGCAGGCTTTGCTGTAATAGCATCGTGCGCTATGTGCGCGCCATGCAAAATCAGGAGGGAGCCGCCGTGGCTGTTCACTCCATTGCCGACGGACAGGCTGAGGCGCTGGAATTTGTGGTGGACGAGCATACGCTGCATTGCGGGGAGCCGCTCAGGAAGCTGAAGCTGAAAAAGAACGTGCTGCTGGCGGCGATCACCAGCGGCGGCAAGACCGAGATCCCGAGCGGTGACTCGACGTTTGCGATCGGGGACAGCGTGGTGGTTGTAGAGACCAGCGACGATGTGATCCTGCAGCTTAACGATATTTTCGCATGATGGAAGAGAAAGGAACTCTGCGGTCTTATGAACTATAAAATGATAGGTCGGTTTTTCGCTCTGATCCTTGCGGTGGAGGCTGTGTTTATGATCCCCGCGTTGGCGATCAGCGCGGTAGACGGCACGCATTCCGCCACGCGCGCGTTTTTGATCACGATCGCCCTTACACTGCTGCTTTCCGCCGTTCTCGCTGCGCTGTCCCGCGGAGCAAAGCACATCTTCTTTGCGAAGGAGGGGCTGTTTTGTGTGGGCGTGAGCTGGATTTTGATGAGTGTTTTGGGGTGCTTGCCCTTTTATCTTTCGGGAGAGATCCCGCACTTTATCGATGCTTTGTTTGAAATGGTATCCGGCTTTACCACGACCGGCTCCTCGGTGGTTTCTGACATAGAGGCGCTTTCCCGCGCGGTTTTGTACTGGCGCAGCTTCAGCCATTGGCTGGGGGGCATGGGAGTGCTGGTCTTTTTGCTTGCCATCGTGCCCGTCAGCGGCAAAAACGAGGGATTTACCATGCATCTGCTCCGCGCCGAGAGCCCGGGGCCAAACGTGGGAAAGCTGGTTCCCAAAATGCGGCAGACCGCCACGGTTTTGTATCTGACGTATCTGGCTTTGACGCTGATCGATTTCCTGTTTTTGCTTGCGGGAGAGATGTCCTGGTTTGAGGCGCTTTGCACGGCCTTTGGCACGGCAGGTACCGGTGGCTTTGGGGTCAGAAACGACAGCCTTGCAAGCTACAGTCCCTATATTCAAAACGTTACTTCGGTCTTTATGCTCCTGTTCGGCGTCAATTTCGGATGCTATTATCTGCTGCTGCTCCGTCAATTCCGCGAGGTCATCCGTGACGAGGAGCTTCGCCTTTACGGCGGCATCGTGCTTGGCAGTGTTTTGCTGATCGCACTCAATATCCGCGGACTGTACGCCACGGTTTGGGATGCCCTGCGGCACTCCCTCTTTCAGGTTTCCAGTATCATCACCACCACCGGATTTGCAACCGCCGATTTTGACCTGTGGCCAAGCTTTTCCAAGGGGATCCTTTTGTTTTTGATGATGATCGGAGCCTGCGCGGGAAGCACGGGCGGCGGCTTGAAATGCGCGCGTGCGCTGCTGTTGCTCAAGGGTCTGCGCCGCAATCTGGCGCAGGTGCTGGCGCCGCAGAGGGTGCAGATGATCCGCGTGAACCAAAAGCCCGTGGACGAAAAGATCGTGGCCAACACCAACACCTATCTTTGCGCCTACACGGTGGTTTTGGTGGGCAGCTTTTTGCTCATTTCCATCGACGGCTTTTCGGTAATGACAAATTTCTCAGCGGTGCTGGCCTGCTTTAATAACATCGGCCCCGGCCTGGAAAGCGTTGGGCCGCTCTGTAATTTCTCACTTTTCAGTCCCTTTTCCAAGCTGATCCTGATTCTGGACATGCTGGCGGGGCGGCTGGAGATCTTTCCGATCCTGATCCTGTTTTCCGCCAAGGCCTGGAAGCGAAGCTGAACAAGCGGAAAAGACAATGTCATTCAGTGAACAAAAACGAGGCCTCCCACTTTGGGGGAGGTGGCACGCGACAGCGTGACGGAGAGGGCTTTGGGAACATAAGCTTCATTAACGTATTTTTTCTGGGGAAAACTTCTTGAAAGAAGTTTTCCCCAGACCCCTTTCAAGAACTTTACGCACATCTTTATTGCTAAATTGGCTACTTTCGTGCGCGGTGGATAAACAATAGCTCCCGCTAGCGTTTTGGTACCACCACCCAAAACGCTCCACAAGATAGTTTTAATATAAGCAACTATCTGTTTTTACGCTAGTGAAGCTTTCATGAATAAAATCCCCTCTCAGTCGCCCTACGGCGCCAGCTCTCCCGGTGGGAGAGCCTTTCATGATTCCTTAACTGAATGACATTGGCGGAAAAAACGCTCCTTTTGTCAACGTCATTCCATTCGGAGCCTGAAAAAAGAACACCGAAGCAGCAACCGACCCGAAAAACGGTCTGCTGATTCGGTGTTTTTTTGTTGGTACGGCCCTTGCCCGCGCGGGGCGATGGATTATCTCCGTGGCTTGAAATACTGATAGAGGTTGCAGGGGATCATGCCGTTATAGAGCTTGCGGATCTTATCGGCGCGTCGGCCGTAAAAGCGTTCGAATTGCGGATGCGACGTGATGATATAGATCTGCCAGGGGGAAAGGGCAGAGAAGGCGCGACCCATGTCGCGGTAGAGCTGCTCGGCCTCGGTGGGGGTCATCAAACGTTCTCCGTAGGGCGGATTGCAGACTACTGTGCCGCGGCGATCCTCCTTTTGGATCTTGCGCACGTCGGCTTGAAAAATATTCATATGCTCCTCCACGCCTGCGCGCAGAGCGTTTTCGTAGACCGTATCGAGAATATCCTCGTCGATATCGGATGCATATACTTCAAATGCCGCGTCGTGACGGATGGCGGCCTCGGCTTCCGCGCGCGCGTCCGCCCAGAGCGTGGACGGAATCTGCGGAAAGGCTTCGGCGGCAAAATCACGCGTCAGTCCCGGGGCTTTATTAGCAAGGATCAGCGCGGCCTCAATAGCGATCGTGCCCGAGCCGCACATGGGATCCCAAAACAGCACGTCCTCCCGCGGGCGTGAGGTAAGCGCCAGCGCGGCCGCCAGCGTTTCGCGCAAAGGAGCGGGGCCTGCCGCGGGGCGGTATCCGCGCTTGTGGAGCGGGACGCCGCTGGTATCGATCATCAGATGCGCCACGTCCTTGAAAATAAAAAATTCGATCTGATATTTGATCCCCGTTTCGGTAAACCATTTCACGCCGTAGGTGGCCGACAACCGTTCCACCACCGCTTTCTTAACGATGCTCTGGCAATCGGGAACCGAAAAGAGCTTGCTTTTGATGGCGTGCCCCTTGACGGGAAAAAGATCGTGCTTGCCGATCCAATTCTCCCAAGGGAGCGCTTTGACGCCGTCAAACAGCTCGGAAAAGCCGGTTGCGGGGAAGCGCCCGAGCAATACGAATACGTGCTCCGCGCATCGCAAATGCAGATTGGCGCGCACGACGTCGGCTTCGTCTCCTTCAAAAAAAACGCGGCCGTCCATCGTTTCGGTGCGCTTCATGCCAAGCGCGTCCAGCTCCTCTCCGAGCAGCTTTTCCAGCCCGAACAGACAGGTTGCAACCAGTTGTAGCTTCATAATTATCCTCTTTACACAAAAAAGTATTTGTTTTATTATACTATTTCGGCAAAAAAATGTCAATAAGCTCTTGCAAATTTTCTACGATTATGGTATAATAGGTGAATAAAAATTCAAAAATCAAGCCTATTTTTGATACAGAAAGGATCCCTTATCATGAGCAAGATGAAAGTTGGTGTAATTGGCGCCACCGGTATGGTTGGACAGCGCTTCCTTACCCTTTTGGAGGACCATCCCTATTTCGAGGTTACCGTTCTGGCGGCTTCGGCACGTTCCGCAGGAAAGACCTACGAGGAGGCGGTTGGCGCTCGCTGGAAGATGACCGTTCCCATGCCCGAAAAGTTTAAGAACATGGTTGTGGTTGACGCTGCACAGATCGAGGAGGTTGGAAAGCTTTGCTCCTTCGTGTTCTGCGCGGTGGATATGAAAAAGGAAGAGATCAAGGCGCTGGAGGAGGCCTATGCCAAGGCGGAGATCCCCGTGGTTTCCAACAACTCGGCAAACCGCTGGACCCCCGACGTTCCCATGGTGATCCCGGAGATCAACGACGCGCACCTGGAGGTGATCGCGGCGCAGAGAAAGAGACTGGGCACCAAGCGCGGATTTATTGCCGTAAAGCCCAACTGCTCGATCCAGTCCTACGTTCCCGCGCTCACGCCTCTTCTCAAGTACGGCATCAAGGAAGTGGTTGCTACCACCTACCAGGCCATTTCCGGCGCGGGCAAGACCTTCCGCGAATGGCCCGAGATGATCGACAACGTGATCCCTTACATTGGCGGTGAGGAAGAAAAGAGTGAGCAGGAGCCTTTGCGCGTTTGGGGCAAGGTGGAAAACGGCGAGATCGTGAAGGCCGACGCGCCTCTGATCACCACCCAGTGCATCCGTGTTCCTGTAACCGACGGACATACCGCGGCGGTGTTCGTAAGCTTTGAAAACAAGCCCTCCAAGGAAGAGATCCTGGAGGCCTGGAAGAATTTCTCGGGCAAGCCGCAGGCGCTGGGTCTGCCGCATGCTCCCGAGCAGTTTATCACCTACTTTGAGGAGGACAACCGTCCGCAAGCCAAGCTCGACCGCGATATCTACGGCGGTATGGGCGTGACGGTGGGCCGCCTGCGCGAGGATACGCTCTTCGACTATAAGTTCGTCGGACTTTCGCACAACACGCTGCGCGGTGCCGCCGGTGGCGCAGTCCTCATCGCAGAGCTGCTTTACAAAGAAGGCTATTTTGATTGATGGTATAGATTTTTTGTGGGGGAACCTTCTTGAGCATAAGCTTCCCTAACGTAATGTTTTCTGGGGGAAACTTCTTGAAAGAAGTTTCCCCCAGACCCCTTTCAAGAACTTTACGAACATCTTTATTGCTAAATTGGT
>JAFVOP010000014.1 GCA_017505745.1 Clostridia bacterium | reverse complement strand
TGCCCCAAAAGTTCGACAAGCTCAGGATGACACCTTCGGTGTCGGGCGGGACGCAGTCGAAATCCGACCATCGGGAGGATCAAACACGATGGATCGTGTTTGGAATCTCGCAAAAAATCAGTCTTATCATGTGACAGAGCCTTTGCTTTTATCTGCGCTTGGGCGCGCGACGGCATTCGGGGCACACATAGTGCACCGTGAGCTCATAGTCCTCGATCTCGGTTCCAAGCGTGGCCTCGATCGATGTGGCAAGCGCGGGAAGATGAATATCGGTGATCCTTCCGCAGCGATCGCAGAGCAGGTGATCGTGTGGCTCGGTGATCTTATCAAAGCAATCGGCCACGCCGTCGATGTGCAACCGCTTTACAATGCCCGCTTCGTTCATGGCGTTGAGGTTGTTGTAAACGGTTGCCATTGCAATGCTGGGCATTTTCAGTTTGGCTAGAAAAAAGATCTCATCTGCGGTGAGATGACGGTCGGATTGCTTGAGGATGGAAAGAATCAGCTCTCGTTGCTTTGTCATAATCGGCCTCCTGTAATAACAAGAATAAATCTAATTCTATTTCTACTCTATTATACGGCATTTCTCACAAATTGTCAATATTTTTTTAACCAAAAGCGAAAAAATATCGAAATCTCTTTCCAAAAAAGCGAGAATGTGCTACAATGAGGGTGAACAGGATTGGAAAAGGAGGGGATTGGCGATGGTTTGGCTGTATGGGATTCGTACGGAGAAGCTCCCCAGCTCGCAGGAGCTGGCGCAACGGCTCGATCCCTGCTTTTTGGATGCCTGGAAGGCGCATCATCCGCGCATGCGGGAGGAGCAGACGGTAAAAGCAAGTCTTGGCGGACTGTTTCTGCTGGCCTTTTCCGGGGCGCGGGGAGAGCTGGCCTACACCGACATGGGCCGCCCGTTCCTCAAGGATTCCGCCTTGGATTTCAGTATTACGCATACCGGCAGATACGTGCTTTGCGCCGTTGCGCGCCCCGATCCCACCGCCCTTGACGGGGCTTGTCCTCCATGCGGAGAAGCGGCACGGGTGGGGCTGGATGCGGAGGACCTTTCGCGCCTGTCCGAAGCTCGCGCGGAGGCGATGGCCAAGCGTTGGCTGAGCGAGGGAGAGCAGGTGCAATTTGCAGAGGACCCGACCCCGTTGCACTTTCTGCGGCTCTGGACGCGCAAGGAAGCGCTTGGAAAATGGCTGGGGCAGGGGCTTCGGTCGATCTCCGAATTGGACACCGCAAACGCCGTTTCGGCATATGGGGTCCGCTTTTGCGAATACCCTGCGGAGGGGACGGCGATCACGCTTTGCTTACGGGATGTACAGCCTCCTCCAACGGACGTTTATTGGCTTTCTGAGACGGACGTGACCGCGTTTTTTGCGACCACGTGTTAAAAAAAACGGGTTCGAATCGCTTCGAAACCCGTTTTTGTCGGTTGTCCTCAGGAGCGTCCCGATTTCTCTCGGTACTTGCTCGGCGGAATGTGATATACTTTTTTAAAGGCGTTGGAGAAATAATACGCGTTGTTATAGCCGCACAGGATGGCGATCTCGTTGATGCGTTTTTTTCCTTGCAGCAGCAGGTGCTTGGCGTGGCGCATACGGATCTGGATCAGAAATTCCGACGGCGTGCATCCCATGGTGCGCTTGAATTTCCAAAGCAGACCCACATGGGAGATGTGAAGCTCCTCGGCCAGGGCCTCGATCTTGATCTTTTCGCTGATATGATCGGTCATGTATTGGATCACGTACGCCACGTCGCTGTCCTGCTCTGCCAGCGATTGCTCTTCCTTGGCGCGGCGGAAGAAGTTTTCCAACACGATGCGATCGATGAAATGCGTGAATACGTCGTTCATATCCCGGGACGTGTGTTGTACCATCAGGT
>JAFVOP010000013.1 GCA_017505745.1 Clostridia bacterium | reverse complement strand
GAAATGGCAGAACACAAAATGTCCTCTCCCGCATCTCCGTAACCCGTGTGACCCTGCTCCTCGAAGCCATAGAAAACGCCACCGCTTCTGAAAAACACGATTTTGGTCATGTCCTTTTACCGACTGCCGAGAATCAGCCCTCGATCTTCACGATCTGAACCTTGGTGAAAGGCTGTCTGTGACCGATCTTCTTCTTCTCGTTTTTCTTGGACTTGTACTTCATGACATAGATCTTCTTGTTCTTGCCATTTTTCAGCACCTTAGCCGTAACCTTAGCGCCGGAAACAGTGGGAGTACCAGCCTGGAAGCCGTTGTCGTTGGACAGAGCCATCACGCTGTCGAAAACGATTTCGTCTCCTTCATTCGCGTCGAGCTTTTCAACAAAGATAATGTCCTGCTCGATTACTTTGTACTGCTTTCCGCCGGTTTCGATAACTGCAAACACGAAAAGCACCTCTCTTTCTGATAGACTCGCTGACTCATGGCGGCGTTTTTGGACGCACTTAAAAGAGCCATTTTCAAGCGGCAAATTATTATATCACATTTTGTAGGCTTTGTCAACTGTTTTTTTTGCATTTTTACAAACAAAATTGTATTTTTTGCAGGTTCAGTCCAACTCCGGAACAAATTCAAAATACCGCATCCCGATGCAAGGCCCGGAGATCTCCCCTGCTCCCGCATAGATCACCGCATTTCCGAGGATCTGTCCGTATACTTGGATCCGATCGCCCTCGATCAGATTTTTTTCTTGGCTGAAATCACGGATCAAAAAGCGCCAGGTCTTTCCGTCCTCGGTAGCACTGCATTCGTAATACGTGGTGTAATCACTGTTATAGGCGTATGCATCATTCAGGATCCGTTCCACCTCTACAGTCAGGACAACGTAGTCCCCTTCCCGCGTAGCCGCCTCACGGTATACGGTTTCCGCTTTCAAGGCCTCACATCTTGCCACGTAGTCTTCTTCGGAAAGATCGGTATTGACCGGAATCTCTTCCCGGAAGAGGAACTGATCGATCAGCTCGATCACACCGCCAAACAGGAAGGAACCGAAAAACGACAGAATCAGGAGAACGGTAAGAATGATCTTTGCCGCCTTGTGCCAATCCCCCTTCCACATCAGAATCAAACCGATGATGGGTTGGAAGAAGAGCATCAGGATGATAAACCACGTGCTCAGATACCAGGGCACAAATTGCACGCGCCCGCTACCCGTATTTCGTTCCTTTTTGATTTTCAACGGCTTTCGGATTCCGGCGCGAAACTCCTCGGGGCATTCTTTTCCGCAAAGCGGACAGTTCAGGCCTTCAAAAAAGGTCTCGCAATCGGGGCATTTATTCAAATTCGGATAGTCCTGCTCTTGGTTTCCATACAAGTATCCCACGTTTGAGTCCTCCAAACGGATTTCAGTTCAAAAATGCCTCGTTGATGGTCAATCCAAAGTCTTTGGCAAGCTCCAAGAAATTCTCCTTGGTAATGGTTTGCAATTTGTGATCGGTAACGGCGCGAACCTTCATGTAAATGTCAGCGCTCTTCTCCACACAGTGCGCAAATCCGATGGCATTGTCAAAATTGTCAGCCGAGCAGAAAAGTCCGTGATGCGCCCAGACCACCGCATCATAATGCTCCATCTTCTTTGCCGTTTCCACCGCGATCGCTCTGCCGCCGCAGGACATCCACGGGATCACGCCAACACCGTCCGGGAAGATCACGGGGCACTCGGTCATCGATTCCCACAGCGCGCGGGTGATCTCGGCATCGGTCAGCGGTACCACAAAGGTCATTGCGATCACGTTGGTGGGATGGCAATGGAAGATCACGCGGTGTGCACCGTTCGTCTTTCTCATTTTCACCTGGTGGTTCATCAGGTGCGTGGGCAACTCGGAGGTAGGACGTCCCCCTTCGGTCAATCCCCATACGATGCGGTACTTCGTACCGGTTTCATCGATCTCGATGATGCAGCAGGTCTCCGCGGTCTTTTCCTTTACCCAACGAATGAATTTGCCCGAACCGGTAAACATAAAGAACATTCCCGCAAGATCCGGAACCTCGGTGCCAATCTCCGCGAAGGGACGGTCAAAATTGAGATCGTCGCGTACGGAATCCACTTCTTCATCGGTCAAGCGGTAGGAAAAATTACCGCCATTGCGCTCGTGATAACCAAGATTCCAAGAATCATTTGCCATGGTGGCAAATCCGTTGCAAAACTGTGTGTCCAAAACTTTCATGATCATTCTCTTTTCTTTTTGTATTTTCCGTGCTTTAGACGTGTTCAGGCTCTCGCCGATAACACGGTCTTTTCATAATTCAGAACGTCCTCGATCCAGGAAGCATCTGCCGGAACGCCTTCGCGCTTGCAGTATTCCTCCCATACGGCTCCCATCGGATAGGTTTTGTATTCCTCCTGCAGAGCCAACAGCTCGGTCATACGACCGCTGTTTTGCAGGGCTTTCAAGGCATCGTGAGGCGTCAGAAGCGCTGCAAGAAGCGCCTTACGGAAATTGCGAATGCCGATGGTCCATGCGGCAATGCGGTTGATGCTGGCATCAAAGAAATCCAGTGCGATCGCAATATCCTCCACGCGTCCTGAAGCAATAATTTCTTTGGCGATCTCGCGCGTTTCGTCATCATAGCGAACCACGTGGTCAGAGTCCCACCGCACCGGTCGGGAAACGTGAAGCGCGATCTTGGGAGCAAAAAGGAGCATTGCCGAAATCTTGTCCGAAACCACCTCGGTGGGATGGTAATGTCCTGTATCCATCAATGGCGTAATTCCCTTTTCGATGGCATAGCTCATGCAAAACTCGCCGCTTCCCACGGTATAGGACTCCATACCGATGCCAAACACCTTGGATTCCAGGGTAACATATACCTTGGAACGGTCGTAAGGAACGGAAAGGATCTCATCCATGGATTGACGGAAGCGCGCGCGAGGACCGATGCGATCGGCCGGCGTATCCTTGTATCCGTCGGGGATCCAGAAGTTGATCACACACGGAGCGCCCGTCTCCTGCGCAAAATACTCGGCAATGCGCAAGCAGCACTGTCCATGCCGTACCCAGAATGCACGGATCTCTTCATCGTTCGAAGAAAGCGTGAAGGGATCAGCCTTGGGATGCGAGAAAAAGGTGGGGTTGAAATCAATGCCAAGACCGTGCTTTTTCGCAAATGCGACCCAGGGTGCAAAATGCTTGGGCTCGAGCGCATCGCGATCGGCGTAATTGCCGTCCTCAAAAATCGCATAGCAGGCGTGAAGATTCAATTTATGCGCGCCGCCAACCAGTGTCAACACCTTCTCCATATCTGCCATCAGCTCCGAAGGAGTTCTGGCCTTTCCGGGATAGTTTCCCGTGGTTTGAATGCCGCCTGTCAAAGCCCCCTCGTGGTCAAAGCCAACCACATCGTCGCCCTGCCAGCAATGGATTGAGATCGGGATTTCGGAAAGCGATTTCATCACCGCCTCGGTATCAATGCCGATCTGCGCATAGCGTTCTTTCGCAAATTCGTAAATTGCGTTCATATCGATTGATCCTTTCTTTGGGGTATACTCAAAATTTTTCCTTTACATCAAACGAGCGAGCTACACACTCTCGCGCCTCGGACACAGAGGAAAACAGTCCTTGTCCCAGCATCTGCGCCAGAATATTTCCGCTTGCCGTTGCCTCCACGGGGCCTGCGAACACGCGTTTTCCACTCTTTTTGGCGGTAAGCGAAGACAAATAATCATCGCGGCAGCCACCGCCGATGATATGAATCTTGGAGTAGGTCTTTTGTGTGATCGACTCAATGCCGCTGACCGCTTTTGCATAACAATCGGCAAGGCCGTGGTATACGCTTGCCAGCACGTCCTCAATCGAAAGCTCCGGCGCGTTTGCCACCTCGCGCACCGCCGCGATCATCGACTCCGGCGCCAAGAAGCGCGGATCGTTGACGTCGATCGGGATCGGATTCCCCTTCTGCGCCATGGCAGAAAGCTCCGGGAACCCATATTTCACAAGCTCTTTTTTGATCGACTGAATCATCCAAAGTCCCATGATATTTTTGAGATAGCGATAACGCTTGTTATATCCGCCCTCATTGGTAAAATTATGCTTTTGCGATTCCGGAGAGGTATCGGGCTCCATGCGCTCCACTCCGATCAGGGACCAGGTTCCCGACGAGATGTAGATCGCGTCGTCGGAATTGGTGGGTATGGCAAGCACCGCCGAGCCGGTATCGTGTGTGGCGGGAAGCATGACCGTTAAGGAAAAACCAACCTCTTCGGCTACTTCAGGCAAAAGCGTACCCAAGGTATCCCCCGCGTGACGAAGCTTGGAAAAGATCCTTGTGGGAACACCCATTCGCTCCAATAGCTCGTAATCCCATTCCCCGGTCTTGGCAGACAATAAATTTGAGGTAGAGGCTTCGGTATATTCATTCGAATAAATTCCCGTAAGACGTGCATTGAGATAATCGGGGATCATCAAAAAGGTTTCAGCCTGCTCCAGGATCTCGGGTGTGCTCTCACGGATCGCCGTGAGTTGATAGACGGTATTGAGAAGCTGCTTCTGAATACCGGTACGCGCATACAGCTCGTCTTCCGAGACCGTTTTGGAAAGCACCGCATCCATGCCCACCGTGCGCGAATCCCGATAGCCAACGGCATCGTCCAAGCGGTTTCCATTGCTATCAAGCAATACAAAATCCACGCCCCAGGTATCAATTCCCATAAAGGACGGGATCTTTCCAAGCGCCGCACAGGCCTTCAGTCCGTTTTTCACTTCCGAAAAGAGACCGTCAATGTCCCAGATCAGTCGACCGTTTTTCTTTTGCATGCCGTTGGTGAAGCGGTACACCTCTTCCAAAACCAATCTTCCGTTTTCCAAGTGTCCGAGGATATGCCGTCCGCTGGAGGCGCCGATATCCACGGCAAGATAATATGTATGTTCCATATCTGCTCCTAGTGTCTCCTTGATTCTATTTTACAGATTTGAAATTTTTTGAATTCGCGCGTAGCAATCGGCAAGAAAGGCCTTCGGCTCTACCTCAGGGCATCTGCGGGTACTCACTTCCAAAATCAGTGGACCTGTAAAGTGGTATTCGTCCAGCTTGCGCATCATTTTAACGTAATCCACGTTTCCGTCAAACGGCAACAAATGCAGATCGGGGTCTCCCTCCCGCACGTCTCCTCTGCCAAGGTTGTCGTGAATATGCGTTGCCACCATTTTCTCACGGAAAATATCCATCCAGCATACCGTTTTGGTATAGCAATGCTCGTGACCGCTGTCATAACAGAAGCGAACGTATTCCATATTTGCGTATCGATCGGCAAAATACGCCAGATTACCGATCATACGCAGATTTTCAAAGGCAACCGTCACCTTTCGCTCCGTGGCGTAAAGCACCAATTCATCAAAGCGGGCAAGCCCAAGCTCGGTGATATCGGGTGCATTCCATCCGCTGGAAACATGTACGATCACGGTAGGAACGCCGTTCTTTGCCGCCGTATCAATGGCTTGCTTCATGCCGTTCATAATTCCAAGATAGTCCATCCCCGCAAGCCACATATGGTTGATCCCACGGAAAGGCGCATGGATAAACTCACAGGTCAATCCCAACGAGTTTCCTTTTTTCACCAACTTGGAAACCGTGTCGTCATCAATGTGACCGGTAAAATAGCATTCAAATCCGGCGGCCTTGATCAGATCCAATGCATCGATCGAATCCATGCCGATGATACATTCACTGATAATCCCCAATTTTCGTCTCATATTTGAGTACCGTCCTGTTTGGAAAAGAATTTAACATCTATATTATACTCTCGGAAGTGGATTTTGTCAATAAAAAAAACGTTTGACGTAAAATATTGCGACATGCTAAAAAAAAGCGAAAGGTTCTCACAACCTGTGAAAAACCTTTCGCAAAAATTATTTTTTCATCACGGCAAGACCGCACCAACCGTTTTCTTCCTGCATCTCCACCACGCGATACCCGCAACGCTCCACGCAAGAGATCACGTCCTCGGCGCGCTCGGAGATAATTCCCGAAAGCAACAGGACCGTTTCCGCATGCATAAAGGGCGCGATATCCGGCATCATGCGAATGATGATATCGGCCACAATGTTGGCGCAGATCAGATCATAGGGCTTGGATGCATCGGCCTGGCGCAACAGATCCGAGACCTCGCAGGTAATGTTGGTAAGCCCGCTATCCTTGATGTTCTCGTTTGCCACGCGTACTGCCATGGGATCGATATCGTAAGCGCGGCATTCGGCGGCACCGAGACGTGACGCGCAGATGGCAAGAATCCCGCTTCCGGTTCCAACGTCCAGCATGCGACAACCGGGCCGGGTGTATTTCTCCAGCATGCGAATGACCAGCCGCGTGGTTTCGTGCGTACCGGTTCCGAAGGCCATTCCGGGATCCATTCGAACCACCAATTCTCCCTCAGCGGCCTCGTACTTTTCCCATGCGGGAACGATCACCAAACGGTCTCCGATCTTGATCGGCTTATAATAGGCCTTCCAGGAATTTGCCCAATCCTCTTCGTTGATGCCAACCGTTTCCAGCTTTGCATCCTGCAGTCCAACGGCAACAAATCGCTCCTTCAGAAACGAAATGCATTCCGACACGCTTCGCTCCGCCGGCAGATATACCGAAACCGATGCAATCGTTTTATCGGCGTTGAGAATGCTTTCGTCGATCAAATCTCCGTAACAGGTTTTCAGATCAATGTCGCTGTAATCCTCGATCTGAAGGTTGGTGGACACCATGCTCATAATGGCAACCAGATCGTCCAGCTCCTGCAACCGGACGGTTACACGGATCTGTGTCCAATTGGTTTCACTGCCATAGTCTCCGCACACATAATCTTGGTCTATCATGTCATCTCCTTATTTCTGCCCGAAAATCTTTTTGAAAAACTGCTTATGTTTCGCGTAATTACTTTCTCCGCAGCTATCGGCAAAGGCCTTCATGGCCTCTTTTTGCTTTTCGGTAAGTCCCTTGGGAATTTCCACGGTTACGCGGAAAATCAGATCCCCTCGTTTGCCGTTTCCGTTGACGTACGGAATTCCCTTGCTGCGCAAAGTAAACCGCGTACCGGGCTGCGTGCCCTCGGGAATGGTATACTTCGTATTTCCTTCCAAGGTAGGAACGTCGATCTCAGCGCCCAGCGTAGCCTCGGCAACCGTGAGCGGCACCTCGCAATACACGTTGTATCCGTCCCGTTCAAAAATACTGTGATCGCGCACCGAGACCACAATGATCAGGTCGCCTGCGGGTCCGCCGTTTCTGCCGTCGTTGCCCTGTCCGCGCAAGGCAATGCGCTCCCCGTGATCAATTCCGGCAGGAATCGATACTGTCAGGCGCTTGGTTTCGCGTGTTTGCCCCGAGCCACGGCATTTACTACAGGGATTCTTAATGATTTTTCCGCTTCCGCGACATGCGTCGCAAGGTGCGGTAGACTGGAAGGACATGCCACCCATCCGCTGCACACGGCGCACCTGTCCCGAGCCGTGACACACGCTACAGGTCTCCACCCCGCTGCCGCCGGCCGCTCCGGTTCCCTTACAGTCAGAGCAACGGCACACGCGATTATAGGAAATATCCTTTTTGACGCCAAAAGCGGCTTCCTCAAAGGTGATCGTGACGTTGGCGCCGATATCGTCTCCGGGAATCGGTCCGTTTCTCCGTTGACGCGCGCCGCCACCAAAGGCACCGCCGAACATACCGCCCAAAATGTCGCCGAGGTCACCAAAATCCCCAAAGCCGCCAAATCCGCCAAAGCCGGCGTCGCCGCCTCCCATGGAAGGATCAAATGCGGCGTGTCCGAATTGGTCGTATTTGGCTTTTTTCTCGGAATCGGAAAGAATCTCGTAGGCTTCGTTTGCCTCCTTGAACTTCTCCTCCGCCACTTTGTCGCCCGGATTGGCATCGGGATGGTACTGCTTTGCCAGCTTATAATACGCTTTTTTGATGGTGCTTGCGTCGGCGTTTTTATCTACGCCGAGCACTTCATAATAATCTCTTTTATCAGCCATTGTTTTTTCCTCTCTAAAGAAAGAGTTTGGGGAAGAAACCTTTTGAATAAGGGCGCCTTCCTCAAGCCCCATCCTATAAAAACGTCACGAACGGGTTGTCACGGTACAAATTTATTACAGCGGGACACACTCCCGATTCGGATCCGTATATAACACGCTTTAGCCGCTCCCGTCGAGATATTTCGACGGGAACGGCTCTTTTCTACCGCTTGTTTCGGTAATTTCAAATCAGTTGTTGGAATGATCCTCGTAGTTGGCGTCGTAATACGTGCCATCCTGTCCGCCGTTGTTTGCGGCGTTGGGATCAAAGCCCTCGGCGCCCTGTGCGCCCGCCTGCTGCTGGTAGAGCTTCTCGGAGATCTTATAGAACGACTTCTCCACTGCCTCGGTGTCTGCCTTGATGGCTTCCACGTCGCCGCCCTTCAGGGTTTCCTTGAGCTTTTCAATGGCGTTCTTCACATCCTGTGCATCTGCGGGATCCGCCTTGTCACCAAGCTCGGTCAG
>JAFVOP010000012.1 GCA_017505745.1 Clostridia bacterium | reverse complement strand
ACCTACCAGAAGGTTGCCGTCTACGGTAGGGGTAACCAGAATTCCCTTTCCCATTTTGCTCGGGGTACGGAAGATCGTGCAGGACACCATCTTGCCGCATTCCTTGTCCAGCAGAATATACTCGCCGCGGCGCGGATGTACGCGGAAGGAATCGTCCCCCACCATGCCCGCAATCGCATCGGAATACACGCCCGCCGCATTGATAACGTAGGCTGCTTTTACGGTCTCGGTTCCCGAGGATACCTCGTAATACTCACCGCAGTCCCGAATCTCTTGGACGTCAAAATCGAGCTTGAGCTCGGCACCGTTGTCCATCGCGTTCCCAACGGCGGCAATCGTCAATTCATAGGGACAAACGATACTGCCCGTGGGAGCGTACAGGGCACAGATGACGTTTTGGGAAAGCCCCAGCTCCATGCGGTGCAGCTCCTCGCTCTCCAGAATGCGCACGCCCTTGACACCGTTCGCCTCCCCGCGGCGGTAAAGCGACTCAATGGTGGCGCGATCTTCCTCGTGAAAGCCGATCACGAGCGAGCCGTTGTTGCGATATTTGACCCCCAGCTCCTCGCAGGTCTTTTCCATCATCTCGGAGCCGCGCACGTTCAGCCTTGCCTTCAGCGTCCCCTCCTTGGCATCAAAGCCCGCGTGAACGATGGCAGAGTTTGCACAGCTGGCTCCCATGGCCACGTCATGCCGTTTTTCGAGAATACAAATTTTGAGACGGTACGCAGACAGTGCGCGAGCGATCATGCCCCCCACAACACCTGCGCCGATCACAACTACATCATACATGCAATCTATCTCCTTTCCCAATGCATTTTTCTTCCTGTATCTTATGCTTGTGTTTATATTATATCGTATCTTTGAGGATCTGTCAATGGCGGCACAAAAAGAGAGAAAATGCACAACAAAGAAAGAGAAACGAGCAAAATTGCGCAACAGTGACTATAAAAAGGTAAAAAAGCGGAATTCCCAAGGAATTCCGCTTTTGCGCGATTTATTGTTCCTGTACGATCGGATGGGTTCGGAAGAAGAGCACGCCCAGCGTGTTCTGACCGCAATGCGAGGAAATGGTGCAGCCCGCACGCGTGATCTCCACGTTTTTAAAAGGAGCCAGCTCCTTCACAAGCGCCACGCAAGCCGAAACGATGGCCTCATCGCATCCCGCGTGGGTCACAAAAATGCGGTCGAGATCAATATCCGAGGCGTCACCGATCTGCTCGGCAACATACTTTTTGAGCACCTCTCCGAATTTTCCGCGATATTTCTTGGAAACTCCCATCTTGCCGTTTTTTACCACGATACAGGGCTTGAGCTGAAGCAGGTTTGCGCCAAACGCCGCAACCGCCGAGCATCGGCCACCCTTATGTAAAAATTCCAGGCTATCAATGACGAAAGAAGCATCCACGCAAGGCACCAACGCTTCACAGGTTTTCACGATCTCCTCGGCCGCAGCTCCCGCTTCGGCCATTTCCGCAGCCTTGAGTACCAGCAGTCCGCCGCCCGTGGATAGATTTTGCGTGTCGACCACGTAAACGGCTTCAAATTCCTGCGCCGCCAGACGCACGTTGTGAAAGGTGGAGGACATCTGCGAGCTGATGGTAAAGAAGATCACCGCGTCCGCCTCCTCGCGGCAAGCCTTAAAGAAATCGGTTGCTTCTCCAATGCTGATGGCGGAGGTTTTGGGAAGCGTTTTGGTCTCCGCGTAATTTTTGTAAATAAAATCGGGATCAATATCCACGCCGTCGGTATAGTGCTTATCGCCAACCGTAACGCCAAGCGGCAAAATGCGAATGCCGTATCGCTCGATCAAGGCAGGGCTAAGATCTGAGGTGCTATCGCTCGCGATCAAGATGTTTCGTTTCATAAAAAATTTCGTTCCTTTCCGAAATCGTTTGGTATGCGGGAATCGATTTTCTTTATTTTATCATACAATTGTGAACGCCAGTTGAACTTTTGCGATTTTTTTATGTGGGAGGCCGAGCAAAGCTCTTGACTTTTTCCTCGCTTGCCGATATAATTATCTTGTACGCTTGAGAACTGTTTGGGAAGGACGGAAATACCATCATGGATCTGCAAATCTGGGATCGCGAGATCCCCTATCTTTTAGAGGGAGCAGAAACTCCTAATCTCTTTCATACCTATTTTTTAGAAACCGAAGAGCCGCTCCCTTGCATCGTGGTGCTTCCCGGCGGCGGATATAGCAGACGCGCCCCTCACGAAGGACAACCCATTGCCGAATTTTTTAATTCGCAGGGCTTTCACGCCGTGGTGGTGGATTATCGCGTATCGCCCAATCACCACCCCGCACCGCTTGCCGACGTTCAGCGCACGGTCCGTATTCTGCGCCACCGCGCGAACGAGTGGAAGATCGATCCGCAAAGGATCGTAACCTGTGGGTTTTCCGCAGGCGGTCATTTGTGCGGCTCGACGGTTCTCTATCCCGATGTCTATTCCAACGACGTAGAGACCGACGAAATCGACACCTTGGATTGTACCCCCAACGGTGCGATCCTCTGCTACCCCGTGATCTCGGTCTCCGAGCCGTTTGGGCATTGCAACAGCGGGAAACGCCTGCTGGGAGAGGAACGCTATGCCGCGGAGCAGGCAGACTTCTGCTTGGAGAGAAAGGTAACGAAAACCACGCCCAAGGTCTTTTTGTGGCACACCTCCACCGACGAGATCGTAAACGTGAAAAACTCGCTGGTGTTTGCCGAGGTTCTGCGTGACAACGAAATTCCGTTTGAAATGCACGTCTTTCCCGTAGGACGGCACGGGCTGGGACTGGCCAAGGCCTACCCCGATATTTCCGAGTGGGCGCGGCTGGCCGCCAATTGGGTCAAGCGCAATTTTTGAGCTCCATGACTGCAACCGAAGCCATTCTTGGCATCCACTCCGACCTGTTCTCCATGCGCGACGAAGGCTATGCCGCCTTTCAGTGCAAGCTGATGCCAACGGTAGAACCCGCGAGCGTGATCGGAGTACGCACCCCACAGCTGCGCCGCTACGCCAAGCAGCTGGCGGGCACCGAGGCGGCCGCCCTGTTTTTAGAGACTCTGCCGCACACTTACTATGAAGAAAACAACCTCCACGCCGCGCTTTTGGAGGGGATCCCGGATTTTGACGGAGCGCTTGCGGCCGTGGAGACCTTTCTTCCCTACATCGATAATTGGGCAACCTGCGACGGCTTTTGCCCCAAGGTGCTCCGATCGGATCCGCAACGGCTATGGGATGCCATTTTGCGTTGGCTGGCCTCGGAGGAGGTCTACACCATTCGCTACGGTCTCGTGCGCCTGTTGAATTGGTATCTGGACACACCGCTCTTTTCGCCCGCTGTCCTCGAAGCGGCAGCAACCGTCCGCCACGACGATTACTACGTGCGCATGGCGGTGGCGTGGTTGTTCAGTGAAGCTTTGGTCAAGCAGTACGAATGCGCCTTCCCCTATCTCACCGAGCAACGCCTGCCGATATGGACTCACAACAAAGCGATCCAAAAGGCGATCGAAAGCTACCGCGTACCAACCGATCGCAAATCATATCTGAAAGCCTTGAAACGAAAGGAGACCTCCCGCGCATGAAAATGACAACCCTTTGCTATCTGGAGCAAAACGGACGCTATCTGATGCTCCACCGCACCAAAAAGGACCATGACGAAAATCACGACAAATGGATCGGCGTGGGCGGAAAATTTGAGGACGGAGAAAGTCCCGAGGACTGCATGCGCCGCGAGGTATGGGAGGAAACGGGACTGACGGTGACAAAATTCCGCTATCGAGGCATCGTCACCTTTGTGTCGGACGTCTACCCCTGCGAATACATGCACCTGTTCACCTGCACCGATTGGACGGGCGAGCAGAAGGATTGCGACGAGGGAGACCTGGAATGGATCTCCAAGCAGGACCTCTACAACCTCACCCTATGGGAGGGTGACCGCATCTTTTTGCGTCTGCTCGACACCGACGAGCCATTCTTCTCGCTCAAGCTAACCTACCAAGGTGATGTCTTGACCGAGGCGGTGCTAAATGGAGAGAAAATGTGACCGCACACAGTTAGCAAGCTACTTCAAAGAATTGTTTATCAGGAAAGGAATGGAAGATGAAAGTTTCGATTGATATTTTGGAAGAATATCTGCATGAGCGTTACGGCGGTTGGGCGAAGGAAGAGGGATTGTTTATGAAATTGGTAGAGGAAATGGGAGAAATTGCAGAGATACTGAACATGCGTTCGGGACGGAAGTCTGCCAAATCCGAAGATCTGCAGGCCGAGTTGGGATCCGAATTGGCAGACCTCATTCATTACGCGGTCGCCATCGCGGCAATCAACAACCTCGATCTGAATGAGATCATTCTGCAAAAGGATAAAAAAGCATCCATAAAGTACCATCACGATACTAATTTGGAGAAGTTTATCCAAAGCAAAGAACAGCTTTGAGGGGCAAAGAAAAACCCAGGCAGATATTTCGTCTGTCTGGGTTCTTTTTATTTTCAGCCGCGATAACTCTCCACCCGCGCGCCAAAGCGACGTGCGGCATCGGCTGCTTTTGCGTAGTATTCGTCGGGGGTAAGCTTGGCGTAGCCCTCCCATTTACTGCGGACCAGCTCAAGCATGATCGAGCCCTTGTAATCGCTCTGCGCAAGCCTTTTTGCGGCGTTCTCCATGTCGATCGCGCCATCGTAAGGAATCAGATGCAGATCCTTGTTAAACTCACAAAGGTTGTCCTGCAAGTGCAGCGCGCCAATGCGCTTGCTAAACAGCGCCATGTAGTCCCTGTCGCCCGTAAAGCAGGCCTCGTGTCCTACGTCCCAGCAGAACACGGCCTCGGGATATACCTCCATTGCCATGGCAAGGTTGGCGATCATGCGTTGGTTTTCATACGCGATCTTTACTCCCTCGCGGTGTGCGACCTCCATCAAGCGATCAAACCGCTCGTTTCCAAGGTCATTGATACGAGGCGGGGTAAGCCCTGAGGAAAGATGCACCACCAACGTAGGGATCTCATTTGCGGCACAGCTCTCCACCGATGCGATCAGACGTGCCAAAAACGCCTCGCCCTCTTCACCCGCCGACCAAATCGCGTTGATCTCCCGATAAGGTGCATGCAGGGTTTCAAATACGATGCCCTCGCGCTTGGCAAGAGCTATCGCCTCTGCAAGCAATGGGTTTTCCGAGATGCAAAAGGTGGTATCAAATCCATATCGCTTCAAAAGAGAAAATTGCTCCTCCAAGGGGAGCGGACCGTAGCAATTCAGGTTGACTCCAATCTTCATGTGAGATCTCCTTTTCGATACAAATATACAATTTTGGAGATAGGATGATTTTTCATTATAGCATACTTGTACAAAAATAACAAGAAAATTCGCCAAAAAACAAGGTATATCAAAAACTGATAGCTCTATATCAAAAAAGCAATACCGCATCCCTCTTTTTTTGGGAAATGTGGTTGACTTTCCTTTTTTTGTGTGGTATAATGCACAAAAAATATAAGGAGAGCGCCTTTATGGCTGCGCACAGACATGGAAACTTCCTTTTTAACCAACAAAAAGTTGGATGAGAAGCAGCTTCGCATGATCCTTGATCTGAGCGAGCATGATGACCCGATCGTATTTGCCGTGGTTGGTGATATTTCCGAAACCGCGCATTACGGTTGCAGCGTTTTACTTGTTACCCGATCCTACCTCTTCCGTTGTAATCTCGAAACCGGCGAATGCTCCGAAAAAACCGCGTTTGCTGACGTGGAAAAGGTTTACAACAAGCGAATGTACGGAAATGGGTTGATGCGCGCGGAAATGCGCGACGGAAGCACGCGCGAGCTCTTCCGCTTTACCTTTGCGGTGGCGGCGCTTTGCGATGCAACCGCAACCTACGTCAACGATATCCAAAAGGGCAACACCTCTCCCGAGGAAGCGCTTGAAGCCGTTGCCGCAACCTACCAAAAGCAGCTTTCGATCTGTCCCCGTTGCGGACGGACCCTGTCTGCTCCCGGTGTTCCCTGTATCAACTGCATGAACAAGGGCAAGCTGCTCAAAAAGCTTGTCAAATATCTCAAGCCCCAAACCGGTGTTCTGATCATTTCGGTGATCCTGTCCATCATAACCACCGCTTTGGCGCTTGCCCCGCCAAGACTGACGCAGACCCTGGTGGACGATATCCTTCCCAACCAAAGGCGCGACCTTTTGATGATCGTTTCGCTGGCATTGGTCGGCATTCACATCACGCGCTTTGCCCTGGGCGGTATTCGCGGCTATATGCTCCGCGTGGCGGGAAATAAGATCGTTGCCGCGATCCGCTGCGAGGTATACGAAAAGGCTCAGCATTTGCCAATGCGCTTTTACGATAAGACCTCTACGGGCGCCGTGATCAACCGCATCAGCGGCGATACCGCAACGCTGCAGTCCTTTATGCTCCGTATCACGCAAGAGGTGGTGGTACAGTTCTTCAAGCTGGTGGGTATCATTATCGTGATGCTCTCGATGAACTGGAAGCTCACGCTCCTCTCGCTCTGCCCCGTTCCGATCATCGTGATCGGCTCGCGCATCTTCCGCAAGAAGATTGCGCCCTTCTACCATCGGATCTGGCGGCGTTCGTCGGCCGTGACCTCCACCCTCACCGATACCATCCCCGGCATCCGCGTGATCAAGTCCTTCACCAACGAAAAAAATGCGGTGAAGCGCTTTGAGAGCTGTGTGGACGAGTGGCGCGAGATCGACTCCAAGGCCGGTAAGATCCTCAACGCCTACCCCGCCATCATCAACGCCCTCATCACCTGCGGAAGCGTGATCATCTGGGCCATGGGCGGCACGCTCGTCATCGACGCCCTGGAAGCCAACACCGTGGGCGAGATCTCGGTTGGTCTTTTGGTTTCCTTTATTTCTTACGCCAGCATGTTCTACGAGCCCGTCAACTTCTTTGCCAACCTCTCCGACTCCACCCAGCACGCCATGGCCTCCACCGAGCGCATCATGGACATTCTGGATGTCGAGCCCGAGCACGATTTCGGCAAAGGCAACAAGAGCGCCAACATCGGCGGACGGATCGAATTCAAAAACGTCAACTTCTCGTTTGACCGCACCAAAAAGGTGCTCAAAAATATCAACCTGACCATCGAGCCCGGTGACATCGTGGGCATTGTGGGTACCACGGGCTCGGGAAAATCCACCCTGATCAACCTGTTGTTGCGTTACTACGATCACTACGACGGACAGATCACCGTGGACGGCGTGGACATCCGCGACATTGATATGGAATACTACCGCTCTCACATCGGATACGTCCAACAGGAGCCGATGATGTTCCACGATACCATTTACAATAACATTGCTTACGGCGACGATAGCTTCTCGGTGGACGAGATCATCAACGCCGCCGACATCGCCAACGCGCACGAATTCATCGTCCGCCAGCCCGATGGCTACGATTCGGTGCTGGGTGAGCGCGGCGTGGGCCTTTCCGGAGGCGAACGGCAGCGTGTTTCGATTGCGCGCGCGATGCTCCGCAATCCGCAAATGCTGGTGTTTGACGAGGCAACCGCCTCGGTGGACTCCGAAACCGAGCATCTGATCCAGGAAGCGATCGAGCATCTGATCAGCGGACGGACCACCCTGATGATCGCGCACCGCCTCTCCACCCTTTCCAAGGCCAATAAGATCGTGGTGGTGGACAACGGACAGATCATTGAGTGCGGAACCCCGCAGGAGCTCATGGAGAAAAAGGGCAAATACTATCGACTGGTGCAGATCCAATCGATGTCGGACAAGGTGGCAGAATCCCGCCGCGCCGAGAAATTTGATTGAGGAGGTGCCGTTATGAGCAGAATCTACGTAGACAAGTACCTGGGCCGACTCGAACGCGCCGATATCTACCGCGTGCGCCTGATCATGCGCGACGGCAGTGTGTTTGAAAACCTGGAGCCCCGCCGCCTCTTCCCCTTCAGCAATACCTCGATGTACATCACGCTTCTCGATAAAAACGAAAAGGAAGTGGGCTTTATCCGCAATCTGGATGAGCTGGACGAGCAATCGGTGAAGGTATTGGAGGAATGCTTTGCCGAATACTATATGATCCCGCAGATCACGGCGATCCTGGCGATCTCCGAAAAGTTCGGCTCGCTGAAATGGACGGTGGAAACCGACCGCGGCGTCATTACCTTCCGCATCATGAACCGCCAAAGCGACGTCAAGAGAATGCACGGAACCAACCGCATCCTGTTCCGCGACTCCAACGATAACCGTTACGAGATCCGCGACTACACCGCCCTCGACGCAGCAAGTCAAAGAAAGCTGTTTCCCTTCCTGTAAAGGAACAAAAAAGAAACCGCGATTCCAAGGAATCGCGGTTCTTTTCTTATTTTCTCCCCTGCATCATTTGGGAATCTGCGTCATGGGAAGCTCGATGACGTTGGTGCCGTTAAAGGGGAGCGCAAACACGTAGTTTTTGTTTGCTGAGACGTAGATGCTCTGCACCGTGGTGCCCTCCGCAAAGAAATGCTTTAAATGCGCGGTATTTTCTCCCGCATAGTCCTGCTGAGCTACCGGCCAGAGGAGCCATTTGGGCTTTACCTGCTTTAAGAAATTCGCATCGTTGGGTCCGTAGCCGTGGTGCGGCACCTGGAAGAAGTCACATACCAATTCCTTTCCGTACAGCCGATTCATCACCGCGTTGGCAGCGTTCGAGGAGTCACCCACGAAGATATAGGTCTGACCCTCGGCGGTCACGCGCGAGCAAACCGAGGAGTTGTTGAAGTTGGAAAGGTATTCCGGATACAGAAGATCATACGAGAAGAGGATCTCCAATTGGAAATCGCCGATCTGATAGTTCTGTCCAACGTGAGCCTTGCAGATATTGGTTCCCGTTGCAGCCGCCTTTTCCGTCATCTTGCGGTAGGTTTCCACCTTATTGGGCAGATCCGACGATTCAAACCACATCAGGCTCTCATATGAGGGGAAATTGAGAATGATATTCTCCAGCGTTACGGTTTCGCTGGGCAAACGGTTGTTTACAAACCACTCCAACGCACCGATGTGGTCGGTGTGCTCGTGCGTAATCAGCCACGCGGCAATCTCAATGTTGTTCGGATCCACCGCATAAGCCTTCATGGTTTCATACATCACGCGGCCGTTTTGCCCGTCCGCAAATAGCTTATCCTCATTCCATCCGCCGTCAAAGACCACAAACTTTCCGTTCTTCAAGCGGAAAATATACCCCATTCCGTTTTTTCTGGAGGGATTGTCGGGGTGCAGCCCCACCTGGATCATGATCGGGTCGCAGACCTTTTCGGTCTTTTTGTCATACTCTGCCTCAAGAAATGCCAGATAGCCATTGTTCTCGGTCGGTTCGATCACCACCGTTGCCGTATCATTATAGGCCGTATAGAGCACGGTAATGGCGCGTACACCGTCGGTGAGCATGTTGTAGTGGATCTCGTCGGTGCCTTTGATCTCACGGGCATCCACGGTCTCAAAGCCTGCCGAGCTGAGGTAGGCAACGTAATTCACGAAATTCTGCTTCGTAACTTTCTGGAAAGCCACTGCATACGCGTAGTCGGCAGTATCGGAAAAGCTGGCGGGCTTGATCCCGTCAAAGGACAGCAGCTCCTCAGTCATATAGGAATCATAGCCTACGGTGTCAAAATCGCCGGATACCATCGATACGCCCTGCTCAAAGCCGTACTCCCGAATGGAGCGGATCACCTGATCCATGGCATATTTCATCGCGCCGGGCAGCGCTCCGTGTATCACCAAAGAGCCGTCTACCCAGGTATAGGCGTAGCCTCCCGTTTCGGCAAGCTGCTCTTTCACGGTTGTGCTTTCGGGGCGTGTGGTGTTACCAACGATGATCTCATACATCGCGGCCCCTGCGGGCTCGGTATCGGGAATTGTGATCAGATCCACACCGGTAAGATTTTTCACGCTCTGTCCCAGATGCTTGATCGCAGCAAGCTCCTCAACCGTGGCGTTGGGAGAGAAAACGATCATCGGGCAGGCCTGCTGACCTACAACCACCGGGATCGGGTCGGCCTCGGGCTCAGGCTCGGGCTCGGTTTCCGTTTCGGTCTCGGTTTCTGTTTCGGTTTCTGTTTCGGTATCCGTTTCGGTTTCCGTTTGCGTTTCGGTTTCGGTGTCGGTATCCTTGGGTTCATTCTCGCTCGGCACGCAGGCTGTTGCCAGGGAGAGAATCAGAATCAGTGTTAAAAGAAAACATATAAAGCGTTTCAAAGTTGCAATCCTCCTTTTCTATTCTTAAAAACAGTCGGTTGACAAGAGAGGTTTATTCTTCCGGAAGCTTTTCCAGAGGGATCACCGTAACGTTCGTTCCGTCAAAGGGCAATTCAAATACGTGATTCTGATATGCCGATACGTAAATATTTTTCACCGAACTTCCATCCGCAAAGAAATGCTGCAGGTGCGCCGGAACAGAGCCCACGCCGGCAACCGGCCAAAGCAACCACTTGGGCTGGACCTGTGCCAGGAAGGCAGCATCGTTGGGGCCGTACCCATGGTGCGGAACCTGGAAGAAATCACACTTCAGGCCTTCTCCGTGAATCCGGTTCGTGATCACGTTTGCCTCGGTTGCCGAGTCACCAACGAATACGTAGGTCTGTCCTTCCACGGTCACGTGGGAGCAAACCGACGAGTTGTTAAAGTTGGAAATGCCGGCCGGGCACAGGAAATCGTAGGAGAAGAGGATCTCCAGCTGAAATCCCGCCGTTTCGTAGGACTGGCCGGGGTGCGCCTTGCAGAGGTTGGTGCCCGTAGCGGCCGCCGTTTGGAGCATCTCGCGATAGTTTGCGATCTTTGCGGGCAGCTCCGAGTTTTCATGCTTTGTAATTGACACCAGCTCCTCGGAGGGGAAATTATAAATGATGTTTTCCAGCGTTACGTTTCCGTTGGAGATATAGGTTTTCACAAAATAGTGCAAGGCTCCGATGTGGTCGGTATGCGCGTGCGTAACCAGCCAGGCCGCAATTTGAATATTGTTGGGATCGGGAGCGTATTCCTTCATGGTTTCGTACATACGTCTTCCGTTTTGCCCTTCCTTGAAATACAGGCTTTCGTCCCAACCACCGTCAAACACCACAAATTTGCCGTTGGCAAGACGGAAGATATAGCCCATTCCGTTGCCCTTGGACCCTCCGGCAGGATGCAAGCCTACCTGGATCATCAAAGGCTCGCACACCTCTTCGTTTTGGCTCTCATAATCGGCCTCCAGGAACCGCAGATATCCACAGGTTGCCGCCGGCTCCACCACAACCGACGTATTGCCGTCCTGCGCGGTGTAGATCACGGTAACCGCACGCTCGCCGTCGGTGAGCATAGTGTAGAGATTGTTGGGGTTGTTCAAAAGCGCGCGGCTATCCACGGTTTCAAAGCCGTGCTCACCCAGATGGACGAGATAATTGCTGAAATTTTGCAACGTGGTGTTTTCAAAACGGATCAGATATGCGTGATCTCCGGTGTCGCGGACAAACGCAAACGGCACCGTGTCGTAAACAAAGAGCTCCTCGGTCAAAAGACCGGCGTATCCCACCGTATCAAACGTACAGGGCAACAGAAGCTTCTCATCGCGGTATCCTTCTGCGCAAATGGCATCAACCACCTGATCGGTAGCGTAAGCCATGGTGCCCTCATAGCGACCGTGGATCACAAGTGCGCCGTTGACCATGGCAACGGCATGCTCGCTTTCGCCCATTTTTCCCTTGACGATCGCGCTTTCCACACGAGAGGTATCACCAATCAGGATCTCGAACATACCGTTTGCAACCGCCTCGGTATCGGGAACCATCGGAACGGTCACGTTGCAAAGACGCTCAATGCAGCGTACCAGCTTTTTCGCCGAGGTCAATTCATACGAGGTGGGCGACTGGGGATACACAACCGTTACACAGGCTTGGTTTTCCTTGACAAGAGGAACGTAGGAAATCTCTTCCTCGGGCTCTTCCGTAGTGCTTTCCTCCTCCGAATCCGATTCAGAATCGGCTTCGGTGCTTTCTTCCTCAGAGGTTGCCTCGCTTGTTGCGGTATCCTCGGGAGTGGTCTCCTTTGGATCGGTGGAGGGGCTTGCGCAAGCGGTGATCAGGGTAAGCAGCAGAGAGAGGGTTACTATAAAGCTCAACCATTTTTTCATCATGATGTCTGCATCCTTTCAATCAAAATAAACGTGAAAAATCTTCGAATCTTATTCAATGACAGTGTTTTCGGTAACCGTATAATTGCTACCGGTAAACGGGAGATGGAACAGGTAGGTCTGGTGGCGTGCCACGAAGTGATTTTCCACGCGGGAAGAGGAGCTAAACAGGTAGGCGTTGTGCGCCTTGACCCTTACCACCTCATAGCGCGTATCGTTGCAGGGCCAAAGCACCCATTTGGGATCCACGTTTTCGGCAAGCGTTTCGGTGTTTCCGCCGTATCCGTGGTGCGGCGTCTGGTAGAAATCCGCGCGCAGGAACTCCCCGTACATGGCCTCCATAACCAGATTGGATTTTGTGGTTGTATCACCGGTGATCATAAAGGTCTGCCCCGCAACGGTAAAGAGCGAAACCACGGACAGCCCGTTGATGCTGGTGAGCTTGGACGAAGCGATACGCAGCTCGTGTGTGTAAACAATCTCCAATTTGGCATCCCCGAAATGGAGGATCTGCCCCGGGTGAACCTTGTGGATCGAGGCTCCGGTGGTCTCGGCAAAGGATGCAAGCAGCGCCTCCACCCGATGTACCAGCGGAACGACCCATGCGGCATCGTCCTCCTTTTGCCAAATCACCAAATCGGAATAGTTGTTGTAGAGGATATTTTCCACCTTGATGGTGGGATCATCCCCATAATACTTACAGAAATACTGGATCGCACCGGTGTGATCCTCGTGCACATGGGTCAGGAGCCAACCCGCAATGCGGATGTTTTGCGGATCGGGGGCGTAGGTCTTGAGGATCTCCACGATGCGTCGGCCGTTTTGCGCAGCCGCATATTGCGCGGAATCATCGTTCAATCCGCCGTCCACGATGAAAAAGGTGCCGTTGGAGAAGCGGAAGATCTCGCACTGTCCGTGCTCCTGGCCGGTTCCCACGTGGAAAAACAGCGGCTCGCAGATGGCTTCGGTATCGGTATTTTCATAGGAATAATATCCGTTGTCCTCTACCCGCTCCACAAATACTCTTGCCTGGCGGTTGTATGTGGTCAAAACAAAGGTTACCATCACCTTGCCGTCCGAGCACATCGCGTAATAATTGTTGGGGGCATTGAGCATCATGCGAGGCTCTTCCTTGGATTCGAGCCCATATTGCATCAACCACGTGTAGTATACGGTAAAATCGGTTGCGGTGGCGTTTTCAAAGTAGATCAAATACGCACGCTTTCCGTTTTCAAGCACGTTTTTCAGCGTAGCGTTTCCAAACGTCAGCATGCACTCCTGCAGAGGAGGCACGTAGGTAAGGTCCAGCGCGGTATCGGGAAGCAGCAACGAGCCGCTCTGCTCCATGCCGTGCTTGACGATGCCCGTTTGGATCTTTTCCACCGCATAATCGATTGCGGCGGCAAAGGCGCCGTTGACGATCAGGCGGTTTTGAGAAAGCTGAACCGCGTATTTGCCGTTGATCAGAGCGCTGCTGCGCATGGCAGCATCGGTGCGCGCGGTATCACCTACCAAAATTTCCATCTTGCCGTCGGCAACCGTAGCGGCATCGGTAAGCAGCTCCGGCTTTACGCCGCTCTTCTCCTCAAGGAAGGCAGCCAGGGTCTCCGCGGCACTCCGCTCGTAGTCCTGATAGGATGCGGGGTAAACGATGACAATCTTGGAAACGCCGTTTTCTATCAGCGGAACAAAGAACGTCGGCTCCTCTTCGGGCTCCTCGGCGGTCTCTTCCTCGGTAGTTGTTTCTTCCTCGGTAGTTGTTTCTTCCCCGGCACTCTCTCCCTCGGTGGAGGTCTCCTCTTCAGATGAGGTTTCTTCGGCCGTGCTTTCGGATTCGGTATCGGTGTCCTTCGGATCGGTGTTCGGAGTGCACGCCGTGATTACGGAAAGAATCATCGCGAGCATCAGGAATATACAAAGAAATTTTTTCATAGATAGTATCCTTTCTGAACATAGGCGGTCTTGAGCGGTTGTGAAAGAGGATCGCGCTTACCGAACGGCAGTGTTATCAAACACCGTGAAATTTGATCCGGTAAACGGCAGCTCAAACACATAGGTCCTGAATTTTGCAACAAACATCTGCTCCACGCGAGAATCGCTGCTGAACAGGTATTTGTTGTGCGTTTTTTGGGCCGCGCTCTCATACACGTCGGGGCCAACCGGCCACAGCACCCATCTGGGATCTACGTCCCGAGCGAGCGTGTTGGTATTCGAGCCAAAGCCGTGATGAGGGGTCTGATAAAAATCACACTTTAAGCTACCGTCGTAAAGGGCTTGCATAACCCGGTTGGAATAGGTGTGGGTATCTCCTGTAAAGAGATAGGTCTGCCCCTCCACCGTGAATCTGGAGACGATCGACAGGTTGTTCGAGCCGTACAGCGTTTCGGGCATCCGAAGCTCGTGGGTGTACAGGATCTCAAGCGTGGCATCGGCGCCAAAGTGCAGCACCTGTCCCGGATGGGTCTTGTGAAGCTTGGTTCCCGTTGCCACCACCTTTTCCAGTGCCTCGCGGTACTTATTGATCTTCTTGGCCAATCCGGTGGAGGAGGTATCCTGATCGGCAACCGAATCGGCGGGGTTATTGATCAATACGTTTTCCAGTGTAATGGTTTTGTCATTGGCATAGTTGTTGCAGAAATATTCCAATGCGCCGATGTGGTCGGTGTGCGGATGCGTTACCAACCAGCCCGCAATGTGAATGTTATTGGCATCCACGGCATACTCTTTCAGCATTGCAACGATTCTTTGACAGTTCTGTCCTTCTGCAAAGCTCTTGTCGTTTGTTCCGCCGTCAAAGATAAAGAATTCCCCGTTGGAGAAGCGGAAGATATAGCACATTCCGTTTTGCACGTCCGCCCCCTCCGGGTTCAGGCCAACCTGCAAAAAAATCGGCTCGCAAACCTTTTCGGTATTGTCATTGACGTAGGAAGCGTATCCGTTGGTCTCTACGGGATCCACGATCACGCGGCAGGCATTCTCATTTGCGGTATAAAACACCGTGACGGTTGCCTTGCCGTTGGAATAAGTGGAATACAGATTGTTCACGTGATTCAAAACGGCACGGATGGGTTCCTTTTCCGCAAACCCGTTGGCCTCCAGATGCGCCAGATAGTCGTACATGGAGGGCACGCTCATATTTTCAAAATAGAGCATGTAGGATTGATCGCCGCATTCCAAAACGTTGGTGGGCTCCGCGAAGGTAAACAGGCACTCGGACAGCGCACCCGCATAAGCTGTTTTCAGTGCCGTATCGGGCAAAAACAAACTTCCCTCCTGGAAGCTGCCGTAGGTATCGGCGGCATCCTGCAGCTTTGTCAGCGCAAATTTCAGCGCATCGCCGCTTCCTGCATTGACAACCAGACCGTTCTCGGTAAGCTGTAAGGCATAAGTTACGGTGCCCAGCTTGGCGCTGCGCAGAGATTCCTCCGTGCGCTTGGTGTCTCCCACCAGAATCTGCAGCTTTTCCGAATCCACGCGCTCGGTGTCCACCTTCAAACCGGGCGTTGCTCCGCCGGCTTTGGCGATATAGTCCACAAGCTTCTGCGCCACCTCCAATTCAACGGCCTTGTAGGCGCTCGGGTAGATCACGTTGACTCCGGAAACGCCCTTCAATACCAGGGGAAGAAACGAGGAGGGCTCTTCCGTCTCTTCTTCAAAGGAGCTTTCCTCCTCCAACGTGCTTTCTTCCTCCGAGGTGCTTTCCTCCTCGGTGGAGGTCTCCTCTTCAGAGGAGGCTTCTTCGCCCGTGCTTTCGGCTTCGGTATCCGTGTCCTTTGGGTCGGTGTTCGAAGTGCACGCTGTGATCACCGAAAGGATCATGGCAAGCATCAGAAGCACGCACAGCAATTTTTTCGTCATACGAAAAATCTCCTTTCACAATCAGTCGTTTTGGGGTTCTGCGATGGGAGTGTTTTCGGTAACGGTATAATTGGTTCCGTCAAAAGGAAGACGGAATTCATGCGTCAGGTATTTTCCAAGGAAGATCGCCTCCACGTGGTGGCGGTCACTGCGGAAAAATTCATTGTGCGGCTTGGCGCGGGAGATCTCCACACGTCCTTCGCCTACAGGCCAGAGAACCCATCTCGGGTCCACGGTTTCGGCAAGGGTGAGGGTGTTGGGACCCATACCGTGGTGCGGCGTTTGATAGAAATCGGAATGCAGACGCGTGCCGTACATCCGCTCGATCATACGGTTGGCATGCGCCTTGCTGTCTCCCGTAAACAGATAGGTCTGTCCGCAGGCCGTCATGCGCGAAACGATGGAAAGATTATTGGCTCCGTACAAAGCGCCGGGCAGGCGCAGCTCATGCGTGTACAGGATCTCCAGCGTGGCGTCGGTTCCAAAATCAAACACCTGGCCTGCGTGCGTTTTGTGAACAACCGTCCCTTTTGCGGCGGTAAGCTTTTTAAAGTTTTCGCGGTGGTAATTCAGCTTTTCCAAAGAAACACGGGGATCCTCCAGCATCACCTCGTCGGAAGGATTGTTGACCAACAGATGCTTGACCGTAAAGGAGGGATCCTCCAGGTAATGCTTGATAAAATAGGACAGCGGGCCAACGTGGTCGGCGTGGGGGTGCGTGATCAGCCAGGCCGCAATACAGATATGCTCGGAATCGGGTGCATATTCCTTCAGCTTTCGGTACAACCGCTGTCCGTTTTCTCCAAGGGGATAGCGATCGTCATCATGTCCGCCGTCAAAGATCACGAATTCGCCGTTGGAAAGGCGGAAAATATAGCACATCCCCGCGTTAAGTCTGGTGCCGTCGGGGCCGCAGCCCACCTGCAGCATCACGGGCTCGCAAACGTCGTTTGCGGTGTTTGCATTAACGTATTCCCAGTATCCGTTGCTCTCTTTGGACTCCACCGTAACACGGATCTCCTTTTTGTGAGCAATGTAAAAGAGCGAGATCACGTGCGTGGCGTTTACATACGTCTCGAACAAATTATCGGAGTCCATGACGCGGCGCGCCTGCTTTCGTTCATATCCGTTCGCAACAAGGCCCTCGCCATACGCGGAAAACGCCTCCGGCTCTGCCTTCATAAAGCACGCGATATACGATCCGTCGCCGTTGTCCAAAAAGACCTTCAGCTCGGCTCCCTCGCAGGTGACCAGCGCGTCAAAATACGCGTCGGTGGCGCGAAAGGCCTCCAGCGCGTCCAGTCTCGGTGCGGCGTCCTCCGGGTATTCCTCGTTTGCCTCGGGCTCCAAGGCGTGGTAGGCATATTTTACATCCAGCGATTTCTTCTTTTCGGGCGCTTCAACCTTCTTTTTCTTTTTCGCCCATCCAAACAGTTTGCTCCAAAAGCTCATCGTTTTCTTCCCTCTTTTCTGCATTTTCTGAAATTGATTGATCAAAACAGGCGTCACGGAGGACCCGGGACGCCTGTACAGTTGTTATTTTTGCGGGCGGTTCCGATCGGTCATCTCAATCAAATGCCTGCCCACCTTCACCGCATATTCCATAGCCGTGGGCATAAATTCATCATCCACCGCATTGAAGAACGCGCGGCCGCCGGTCTCGTAGGTCATGTCGCCCTGATAATCGATCTCCCCAAGCGCTTTGGTAAACTCCACCCAGTTGATCTTTCCGAAATACGGCAGTCTGTGGTGGTCTGCCTGGTAGTCGTTGTCGTGTACGTGCAACGCCTGCAGGCGATCGTGTCCCAGCGCGCGCACCAGATCGTGCGCTTCTTCCTTGCGCGCGATCAAGCCAACGTGGCCGGTATCGAGGCACGCCACGATCTGCTCGCTGTCCAGCGTATCGATGTAGCGGATAAATTCCTCGGGCTGCGAGCATACGCTATGCACGATGCATCCGCGGCGGGGATCCTTCTGCCACATATTTTCCACAGCGATCTTAACGCCGTATTCCTTGGCGTACGGAATCAGCTCGCGGTAATACGCCATGTTCAATTCAAACAGGGTCTCCGCATTGTCGGCATACGTCAGATGCTGCATGGGGTGCACCACTACGGTTTTGGCACCGAGAATTGCCGAGATCTCCAACGAACGCTTGATCGTGGGAACCACAAATTCACGGAACGCAGCTTCTTCGCCGTATTTTTTTCCAAAGGAAAAGGGCGCATGGGTCTGGTTGATCAGAATGCCCGCCGCATCCGCCATTTTACGAATGTTTTCGGCATGCTCACGCCAACCCTCCACCTGGAATACGTCGGTGGCGCTGGTCATTCCCTCCAGGCTGTGATCCATTGCGTCAAAGCCTGCGGTCTTCATCATTTCAAAGCCTTTTTCGTAACCGTAACGGCAAACCGTCATAGTCATATGTCCCGACAAAATCATAATGAATATTCTCCTTTTGAAATGAAATTGAATTTACTGGATCTTCGCGTTTGCAACCACGCGCAAGCTGCTTTCCTGGCCGTCAAACGGAAGCAGGAACACCGTGGTGTTAAACAGCGCGTTGTATATCTTCGAGTTGGAGAAGAGGTAGGTCATCCACGCATTTTTCTTCACGCCATCTGCATCATCGGGACCGATCGGGATCAGCGTATACTTCGGCGCTGCATTCAAGGGATACCGGGTATCGTTGGGTCCGTAGCCGTGGTGAGGTGCCTGATAGAAGTCCACCTTGAGATCCTTGCCGTACATGTTGATCATAACCTCGTTGGAGCGGGTGTGCGTATCGCCGTTAAAGAGGATGGTCTGCCCTGCAATGGTCAGCTTGGAAACGATCGAAAGGTTGTTGGATTCCTTCAGGGGCTTCTCTGCGCGCATATCGTGCGAGTAGAGGATCTCCAGCTTGGCATCGGCAAACTCATATACCTGTCCGGGATGGCTCTTGTGCAAAACCGTTGTTCCCTTATCGGTCAGCTTTTTGATCACGTCGCGGTATTTGTTCATCTTGACCTCCAGCCCGTCGGAGGAGGTATCCTGCATTGCCTGAATATCGGAAGGAAGATTGAGCAGAATATTTTCTACCGTAACGCCGGGGAACTTGGAGAGGTTGTTGCAGAAATACTGCAGCACGCCAATGTGGTCGGTGTGCGGGTGGGTGATCAGCCAGCAAGCAATGCGAATGTTGCTGGGGTTGGGCGCGTAGCCCTTCAGCACGTTCATCAGGCGCTGGCAGTTCTGCCCTTCCTTGTAGGCGGTATCGTCATGGCCGCCGTCCCAGATCATAAACTTGCCGTTTGAGAGACGAACCACGTAGCACATGCCGTTTTGGGTTTCGGATCCGGCGGGGTTCAAACCAACCTGAATCAGAAGAGGCGCGTTGGAGCCGGCGCCGCTCTTGTTTTCGTAGGTGTAGTAGCCGTTGCTTGCAATCGGCTCAATGATAATGCGGGATGCATTGTTGTAGGTGGTGTGGATCGCGGTAACGGCCTCGGTGCCGTTGGTGTAGAGCGCATATTGGTTATCGTCGTTGAGGATGTTGTGCTCCTCCTTGAGCGTAAACGTAGCCTTGATCAGCTCCAGATATGCATTGTGCGCCTCCAGATCCACTTTTCCAACAGCCAGGACGTAAGAGCCGTCGCCGGCATCGGTAAGCGAAAAGGAATTGCCTGCTTCGTATTTGGGAAGCTTATTGAGCATGGGAACCACGGTTTCGGTTACGTACAGATCGCCGGGCAACGAGATCGAATTCTCACCTTTGGAATAGCCCTCGTTCAGAATTTCCAGCACCTTGGTGGTTGCCACCGAAAGCGCCGTGGTGGTGGAGGCCGTAACAACCAGCTTCTTGCCAACAAAGCCAATGGCATAGTCGCCGTAGCCAACCGTTCCAAGCAGCTCAGAAGTCTCGGCGTAGGAGGTCAGGCCTACCAGGATCTCCGGGGCGCTTGCATCGTGTGTTTCGTTTTTGGGAACGTAATCGTCCTTTTGCTTTACGGTTGCCTGCGTCAGCCTTCTGATCTCCTGCGCAATCTGTTCGGCATAATCCTTTGCCACAAAGCTCAGATTATCGTAGTCAAAGGGATATACAACCGTAAATTCCGCCGCGCCGGCATCCACGATCTTCACGTCCTCGGGAACGGGCTCGGTTTCGGTCTCGGTCTCGGTTTCGGTCTCAGTTTCGGTCTCGGTGTCGGTCGATTCATCCTCGTTGTTGTTGGGCGTGCAAGCTGCAAACAGCGAGAGCAGCATTGACAAAAGCAGCAGCAACGAGAGCAATTTTTTTGCCTGTAACATTGTTTTTTCCTTTCCGGGTTAAGAATGGGGATTTGTGGGTGCAAGGGTTGCTCGCACTGGCTCGCAGAAAACAGAAACAGAAAGCAAAAGGCCGCGGTTTTCTGCAAGCAAGAGTAAGCAACAGGCGCATGGGAAAGTATCCCCCCGAAGGGGGGTGCCCCTTTGCACAGTGGCATTGGGACACCCCGTTCGGGGTTCAAACCGATTCGGGAGTATTTATTAATACTCGTTGGAGTACTCGGGATCGGTGCCAACCTCTTCGGTCTCGGTTTCGGTCTCGGTCTCAGTCTCGGTCTCAGTCTCGGTCTCGGTCTCAGTCTCGGTCTCGGTCTCGGTTTCGGTCTCGGTCTCGGTCTGAGTCTCGGTGGTGTCGGTATCCTTGGGCTCGTTGTTTTTGTTACAAGCGGTTACGAGAGCCATAACCATAAGCAGAGCGAGAAGAAGAATCAAATAACGTTTCATTTTTAAAATCCTCCTAAATCAATTATGCTGCGGGAGTTGCGGGATCTGCGGGAGTCTCGGGATCTGCAGGAGTCTCGGGAGCAGCGGGCTCTTCCACAACGTAAGCCTGGAGCTTCTCGTTACCTGCAACGGTGTACTCACTCCAGCTACCGGTGCTGATCTCATATACGTAGTTGGATACGCCGGGGATCTTCATCTTAACGGGGCTGCGGTCAGCCAGAGCTGCCTTAGCAACGTCAGATGCGCTTCTTGCGGTCTCTTCTACAAATGCAGCGTAGATGGTATCTTCGTTGCCCTGTGCATCCTTAACGGTTACGTAACCGGAAGCGATGTACTTCGTGCCGTAGTCAGCCTCAGCGATCTCGCCGGTGGTAGCAACAAAGGACTTGTGCTCATCGTCGTACCACTCACCAACGGTGGTAATCACCTTGTCATCTGCAAGGCCCTCGAAGGAGTTGTTGTTTGCCTTCACGTCGTCCAGCTTAGCAACCTTCATACCAACGGTAATGTTCTCTGCGCCGTACTTCTCAACGAGTGCCTCGTAGGACAGAGTAGCGGAGAGGGATGCGCGGAAACGAAGCTTGGTGGGAGCGTCGAAGCGAATAGCTGCGCCGTTTACCATGAAGATATCTGCAGAGCAGAAGGAGAATACGTTGGTCAGGGTAACCTTTTCTTTGACGTTTTCGTCGATCAGACCGATCAGACCGGAGGTAGCAGCATCCTTGCTGGGAGAGAATACGGAGATTGCAGAGGTCTCGTTGGAGCAGTCGGTAACTGCTACTTCACCCTTGATTACGTTACCGATCAGGCCGGCTGCCGCAGTGGGAAGGGTGGTGTCGTTTGCGTCACTCTGGTGGATCTCACCCCAGTTTACGCAGTTCTCAACGGTTACCTTACATGCGCTGTAACCGATCAGGCCGGCTGCAACACGTGCGTGGTATACGTTACCGTAGTTTACGCAGTTCTTCAGAGTAACGGTTGCGTCAACGTTAGTGCACTCCTTGGTGGTAGCAACAAAGCCTGCTGCAGAGCCCTGGGAAGCAGATGCGCCGCCCTTGTCTGCAAACATGGTGCCGTAGTTGTTGGAGTTCTCAATGAGGAGGGAGTCACCCTTCCAGGTTCCAACAAAGCCACCGTACTGGTTACCGCCCTTCGTCTTCACGGTCTCACGGGTAATGTCGATGTAGCTGTTGCAGTTCTTGATAACAACTTCCGTACCGGTGTCGGGCTTACCAACAAAACCGCCAACGTTGTTGTTCTGGTCACCGCGCTTCTCCTCGTTGATCGTACCGTATACGTCAACGTTCTCGCAGGTGAGCTTGGACTCGAGCTTCTCTTCGCCCCAGGTCACGTCTACAACACCGCCGGCAATGATACCGATGTTAGCAAAGCCTGCGTTGAAGGAGATCGGCTTCTCTTCGGTACCAACGGAGAGGTCGTAAACGGAGATGTCACCGTATACCTTGTTGAACAGAACGCCGCCGCCTGCAAAGTTGATGCCATCCTCAAAGGTGAGGGAGTAGCCGCAGCCGTAGATTGCAAGAGCGTTCTTATTTGCGTCCCAAATAGCAGTATTTTCCTCGGGCGTCTTTTTCGCATCGTCAGGCTTATCGGTTGTGATCAGGGGACCTGCGAAATCGTAAGCTCTCAGGGTCTTACCGTTTACGGTATCGTAAGCGATTGCGTTCACGGGGTTGAGGGGATCGGTGTTCTTTACGTAGTAAACGTCGTCACCGTTCGCGTCCTTCACGTTCTCGCCGGTGGGGTTACCCTCTTTGTCGGTAGCAATTCTGGTTTCGCCGTTTGCCTTGTCGTAAGCAATTTTGCCGTCCTCAAGGTAGTAGATAGCGTCGCCGTTGCCGTCCTTCTTAATGGTAGCGGGAATGGTGGGAGGAACTTCCTCAAGAGATGCCATGTAAGCATCGATCATGTCCAGGGTAATGTGGAGGTTACCGGTGAACTTGTAGTTGCCCTTCTGGGTGCTGCTCAGCATCAGAGTTGCCAGATCGGTGATCGCAACTGCATCTGCGGGAGCTTCCTTCAGAGCGGGCTCTGCGGGAGCTGCAGCGGTTTCTGCTGCAATGGATACGGGGATCATGGTGAGGATCATGCATGCGAGCAGGACCCAAGAGAGAATTTTTCTCATAACTAAAAATTCCTTTCTTATTTTTTTATTTCCTTACACCGCTTTTCTTGCGGCGCGGAAATACAGGGTTGGTCAAACGGATCGCGGCAGCTGCCGTTGCCCGTTTGCCGTGCTTTTCCGCCAGAGGCGGGAGGGGTGGAGACGCGTAAACCGCGGCTCCGCTTTCCTGTGCGCTCCGTGAGGGGCGCCCGGGGGGTGGATACGTGGAGCAATTGCGGCACCCACGCGTCCGTTGATCGCGTTTGCACTGCGCGTCGGCTCACATCCGGGCATCGGGCAGCAGCTCGCAGATCCCCCCGCGACGGTATGCCGGATGCAGAATATGAAACACGTAGCGCCAACGTTGGCTCTCTTCCTTCGCTCGCAAGCCTCAAAAGCGGCAAGCGCCTTCAACGGCTGCGGACGAACCGAATACAAGCCTTGCGCCTCTGCCGCAGCGGCTCGGACTTTGTTTGAAAAAGCCCTTGCAGGTGACAGCGGCGCGGTGGGTCATAAACCCGAAGCAACGGTTTTTCCTTGATCTTGACGGTTGCAAAGCAGGGGGGCTGACACTTCTCCCATCCTTACGCGTCAAATTCGCAGAAGAACCTCCACGGCACGTGGAATCAATCAACCGAAGCGGCGGACGGCGTGAAGCATTGCCTCCCAACCAACCGTTGGATTGCCTGCCTCCAACCAAAACCGCCCTTTTCAAGGCTTACGTCTCTTGCTCGGGACCCGTTCCCAACCGGAATCGGGTGGGCACCGTGGATCTTTCGGTTGACTCCAAGATCCGCGCCGTGCAGAAAGACCGGGTGTTTGGAACGGTCTCCAAAGCCAACCAACACGCCTTGGTATCCGCACGCCCTCCAACCGTCGCGAAAAACGTCTCTGCCATCGGGTGGCCGGCCAAACGGCCTGCACAGAGGGGCATGCGACTCTTTTTCGGTTTGGGGGTGGCGTGAAAATGCCATCGGACAGGATCGGCAGCTTGGAAAGCCTTCCGCGAGAACAAGCCAAAAGCCTCCCGTTGGCCCCCGTGGCAGATTTCTCTGCTACCGATCGCCTCCAAGCGCTTCTTGCGCACTCTCATACTCGGGAAAAACGGATCGCTTCGGGACAATGTCATCCTTGCTTCAAAGGGGCGCTCCTCAAACAGGGGTCTGAGGCGATGCTCCTTGAAACAGGCTTCGACATTTTCATCGGCAGTGTCAGCACCGATGTTTTTTTCCCATTGTTCTCCGTTTCGGGGGAGTTGGCTTTGCATTCCCACCGGTCCAAGCTCCGCAAACGGCACGCCACTGCGAAAGCCGGACCGCGGGAAGAAAAACCAACTTGCATCGGGGCAGGAGCCAAGGCTCTTCCCCGCCCTATCGGGAAAATTTATAACAAAGCTTGCGCTTTATTATACGGAATGTGGAAACGGCCAATCAGTCCGGAAGCGCCATGATCTCACCGGCAAGTCCTGCCGCGTAGGTGGCCAAGGGCATTGCGTACGAGCTCAGAACTGCACTCCAGTTCTCGTTGTCTTCGCTGACACGATCGCGGAAGAGCGTTACGGTAAGCTGCTCAGTGCGATCCTTACCAAACGCCTCGCAGAATACGCGTCCAACGTCAAACACGTTTGCGTCCACGGCGTATTCCCACATCTCGGCATCCTCGGGATCCTCTGCGTAACGGCCCTTCATCATCTTGTCAAAGAGTGCGGGACGGGTGGTCTCATAGGATTCCTCTGCCAAGCCCTCCAGGAAAGCAGACGCGATCTTAGCGTTCTTTGCCTGGGATGCGATGCAGTACATGGAATAGGGGAAGGACTGTGTGCAGGTATATCTCTCCTGCGATTCGCTGTGCTTCGGTACGGGAAGTACGCTATAGCTCAGGTCCTCGGTGTTGGAGTGTCTGTTATATGCATGCGAAGCGGGAGCCAACGAGAAGAGCACGTTGCCGGCTGCAAACTCCGTAGCAACGTCGGAGTGCGAGTTATTTCCGGTCTGGTAGAAGCCATCCTTCGATTCGTGCAGGAAGGCGTTGACCTGCTCCAGAATACCGCCTACGATCTCTGCATCCAGAAATGCGGGATTTACCGAGAAGCTATCGCCATCCACTGAGATCGTGGTATAGCCGCCGCCGTAGTAGAAGTTATCGATCAAGGTGCGATAGGTGGTCAGACCAAAGCGGTCGCCCTTATTCTTGATGCCGTCGTTGTTATTGTCGTGGTAGGTCTCCTCGCAAAGCTTGATCATCTTATCCAGCGTCCACTTGCCGGAGGTAACCAGCTCGTACAGGTCGGCTGCTCCCCAGTACTCCTGAACCTTCTTGGTGATGTCAAGGTCCTTTACCAGATCCTTGTTGAAGAACACCACGCTGGTCATAAAGATCAGGTTGGTGGAGATGTCACCGGTTGCAAAATAGAGCTTGTTGCCAACGGTGATGTCGTTGATCAGCGATTCCGGCCATGCGGGATGCGCAAAACCGCCGAAATACTCGTACTTTCTGAGGTTGGAAAGCACGCCTCTGGTGGTAAGGCTGTGCGCAAACGAGCTGACGCTTACGATCACGTCGTTTTCACCGCCGTTGGAGTTCTGGCGGTCTGCCGTGTCGATAAACTCAGGGCTGGCGCTGGTTCCCGCAATCAGATTCCAGGTGGTTTTGATGTTGAGAAGGGACTCCGTGTAGTCGCAACGGTTGAATACCGCCTGCTCTACAACCGAGGAGCTCTCGGTGATCTCCTCCTCATACTCGGTGATGTTGGAGGCCTTCCAGGACAGAACCTTGAGAACCTCTCCGTTGAATTTTACACCGGCGATCGCACTGGGGATCTCGTCGGTTTCGTCCGATGTATCACTTCCGCTATCCGTAGTGCCTTTGTTGTCGGTGGAAGTTCCGCTATCGGGGTTGGGGGTGGTGGATTCGTCTTCGTTGCCGCGATCGTTGTTGCAGGCGGTAAACGCCGTTAACACCATGAGCAGGGCCAGAAGAAGAACCAACAGCTTCTTGGGTTGAAACATTCGTGTTTCTCCTTTCATTATTTTTTTATTTGATTCGTTTGCAAACCGTTTCTTAATAATAAGGAAGAGTTTGCGCGTTTCTCAAACTGCGTTAGTCGGGCAATCCCAAAATCTCACTTGCGATTCCGGATGCCTGAATGGTCATTTGCACGGCGCTGGTACCCAACGCGTTGCTCCAGTTTGCATTGTCCGATTTGATCTTGTCGCGGAACAAGCCGTAGGTCATAGGCTCTGCACCTTCTACAAATCGGAACATATCTCCAAACAAACGTCCAACGTCAAACACATTGGCGTCCACGGCGTAATCCCACATCTCGGCATCCTCGGGATTTTCGGCGTAACGGCCCTTCATCAGCTTATCAAAGAGCGCGGGACGGGTCACCTCGTAGGATTCCTCGGTCAACGCCTGCATAAACGCGGCGGCGATCGTCGGAATTTTGCCCTGCGATGCAACGCAGTATACCGAATACGGTGTGGATTGCGTGCACGCATACGCTTTCTGCGTTTCACTGTTCTTCGGGATCGGAAGAACACTGTAATTCAGATCCTCGGTGTTCGAGTACGTGTTATCCGCATGCGATGCGGGTCCCATCGTAAACAGGACGTTTCCGGCCGCAAACTGTGTACGCGCCGCGGAGTAGTTGGTTTCAATATATCCGTTCTGTCCGTGCAGAAGTCCGTTCGCCTTTTCCAAAATTCCTCCCACCAGCTCGGCGTTCAGAAAATCGGGGCTCACGCTAAAGGTGTCGCCGTCCACCACGATGGTGGTATGTCCGCCGCCGTAGTAGAAGTTTTCAAACAAATTGTGGTAAGTAGTAAAGCCAAAGCGGTCGCCGGGCCCCTTGGTTCCGCTGTTATCCGTGTCCTTATACACGTCCTCGCTAAGCGTGATCAGCTTATCCAGCGTCCATTTTCCGGAGGTGACCAGCTCATACAGATTTTGCACGCCGTAATTGGCCGCAATTTTTTCATTGATGCCAAGATCCTTTACAAGGTCCTTGTTAAAGTAGACCACACTGGTCATAAATACGAGGTTGGTGGAGATATCGCCGGTTGCAAAATACAGCTTGTTGCGAACGGTAACGTCCTCCAGAAGAGAGCGTGCCCACCCGTCGTGATTAAAGTCGAGGTATTCGTACTGTCTGAGATTCGAATACACGCCGCGGCTCATCAGGGGCGCCGCTTGCTCGCTGTTATTTACGATCAGATCGTAATTTCCACCGTTCGAGTTTTCACGGTCGGCCAGATCCACAAAACCGGAACTCGGCTCCAATCTCCATTTTGACACCACGTTCAAGCGCGTTTGCGCATAATCACAGCGGTTGTACACCGCCTGCTGCAAAAGCGTGGAGGTTTCCAGCAGCTCCTCCTCATACTCCGTCAGGTTTGAGGCCTGCCAGGACAGCACCTGGACCACCTCTCCTTTAAATTTTACGTTGTCCAGAATACTGGGGATTTCGATCGTGCCTGTGGTTCCTTGATTCGAAGCACTCTCCGAATCGGTTTCCGAGGTTGCGCCGTCGGACTCCTCCGAAGAGGAATCCGAGGGATCACTCGCTTCGTTACAACCAACAAAGGACATGGCAAGCACACACAAAGCCAATAAAAGTGTCAACCATTTTTTCATAGGGATCATGTTCTCCTTTCACCTTCAGCAAAATTTATTCTTGGGGAGGCGGCGGGTGGATTACGAAGCTATGTTTTGTAAAGTGATTGGGTTTGAAATCGGTCAATCGGGCAGAGCCTGGATATCGGATGCCAGGGTTGCGGCGCGAGTTGCCAGTGTGATCGCGTAAGAGCTGAGCACGTTACTCCAGTTGTCATTGTTATCAATCACGCGCTTACGGAACAGATTTACGGTCATGTTCACTTCATCGGTCTCCGACTTGAACAGGCTCTGGAAAATACGTCCAACGTCGAACACGTTTGCATCAACGGCGTACTCCCACATTTCGGCATCCTCGGGATCCTCTGCGTAACGGCCCTTCATCATCTTATCAAAGAGTGCGGGGCGGGTAACCTCGTAGGATTCCTCGGCAAATACCTGCAGGAAAGCGGAAGCAATGGACGCGTACTTGGATTGCGACGCGATGCTGTACATAGCATAAGGGAAGGACTGCGTGCAAGCGTAAGCCTCTTGGGTTTCGGTGTGCTTCGGAATGGGAAGCACGCTGTAGTTGAGGTCCTCGGTGTTGGAGTGCGTGGTATATGCATGCGATGCGGGAGCCTGCGAGAAGAGCACGTTACCGGCTGCAAATTCCTGCGCTACATAAGTAAAGGGGTTGCTTGCCGCGCTTTCATAGAAGCCGTCCTTGGAATCGTGCAGGAAATCGTTGACCTGCTCAAGGAGATTACCTACGATCTCGGCATTCAGATAATCCTCGCTCACGGAAAACTCACTTCCGGTGGCTTTGATCGTGGTGTATCCACCGCCGTAATAGAAGTTTTCCAAAAGCTGCTGATAGGTGTTAAAGCCAAAGCGGTCACCGCGGTTCTTGAGACCGTCGTTGTTGGTGTCGTGGTAGGTGTCCTCGCAAAGAGTGAGCATCTTATCCAGCGTCCATTTTCCGGAGGTAACCAGCTCATACAGATCGTTTGCGTTGTATTTCTCCTGGATCTTCTGGTTGATCTCGAGGTCCTTCACAAGGTCCTTGTTAAAGAACACCACGCTGGTCATGAAGATCAGGTTGGTGGAGATGTCACCGGTTGCAAAATAGAGCTTGTTGCCAACGGTAACGTCTTCGAGAAGCGATTGTGCCCAACCGTCTGCCTCAAAATCGAGATACGGATAGCGCGTGAGGTTGGAAAGCACGCCGCGGGTCATCAGGGTCTGCGAATAGGTACTGGTGTTGGTGATCACGTCAAACTTTCCGCCGTTGGCGTTCTCACGGTCTGCGTAATCCACAAAGCCGCTGTTCTCGTGAATCTCCCATGTGGTTTTGATGTTGAGTCGCGTCTCGGTGTAATCGCAACGGTTATAAACTGCCTGCTCCACCACCGTGGAGGAATCGGTCAGCTCTTCCACGTACTCCGTGATATTTCCGGAGCGCCAACCCAATACGTGGATAACTTCGCCGTTGAACGATTCGCTGAAACCGCCCGTTGTGGTTTCGGATTCAGAATCGCCTTCGGTACCGGAGGTCTGATCGCCCTCGGTTTCGGTGTTGGTGTTGGTGTCGGTGTCCTTCGGGTCATCCTCACGGTTGCATGCCGCAAACGTGGACAGCATCATCACGATGGCCAGAAAAAGCACCATAAGCTTTGTCAGTTTGTTCATAAGTTACCTCTTTCTCTTTTTTATTTTTCGGGGAAAAGGGGAATCTATCACTTAGTCACATCTAAGAAAGTCAGATCTCAACCTCCAGGCCGTCGTAAGCAACCTCCATGCCAAGCGGGGCCACCTCGGCCGCCAGCTCGTCATGCGTGCGCTCCACCAGGTGTCCGATATGGCTGAGGAAGATCCGCGTTTTATCGTCTACGTTGCCGTATTCGCGCATCAGCTCTACCATTTCCAGGCACCAATCCACGTCCATGTGTCCCGACGTGATCTGATCACCGCGCTTGAGGGTGCAGTCGAGCGATACCATATCGAATCGAATGCCGCACTCCTTCAGATACTCCTTGGTCTCGGTACGGAATTTTCCGGTATCGTGCGCCCAAAGGATACTCTTTCCATCCTTTTGGATGATGTAGATGTATGCATCCAGCTTGTCGCCGTTGTGGCGGGCAAGCAACGGGATCACCGTGTAACCGGCAATCTCATAAACTTCTTTCTTTTCCAAGAAATGCGTTTCCACCAGCACCTCGTTGCCGTTACACTTGCGCGCGCCCGAAGCAAACGCCTCCTTGCGCGCCTGCACGGATTTTGCAAGCCCGGCTCCCGACTTCTCGCTAAAGTAGAAGTGGATCGGTTCGGTCATGCCCACAGCACGGCTGATAATATCGGCCGACATAAAGTGATCGTAGTGATTGTGTGTAATCAATACGTGCTTGATATCCCGCATATCCAACCCGTAATGCAGGGTGTGCTGAAACACGTCGGAATAATCCACGCCGAGCACACCGTCGATCACAGCCTGTGAACGCGTGCGGTAATCCTTTCCCTTATGCGCTCTTGCATACTCGCAAACGCGGCAGGAGCAAAAAATTTCGGGAACTCCGGCACCGGCGCCGGTACCATAATACTTAATTTTCATATTGCGGTCTGCCTTCCTTTTATTTTTATGATGCGCGCAGCGGATCAGTCAATGAAATCTGCTGCAAACAGATGTACGTCATCGGCGCCGTTGGTCTCCAGCCACTCTACGCGAATCTCCTTCGCAGTCAGGTGGAGCGGGATCTTTACCAGCGAACGGTAGTTATCGTCGCACTCCCAAACCTTCTTGCCGTCGGCATACACGGCCATGCGCTTGACGATGGTTGCTGCCACCTTTACGGGGCGGAAATCCTTACCCGTGTGCAGCTTCATTGCAAACACGCGCATCTTCTTGTTGACCGAAACCGACTCACGCGTGAAGTCCATATCAAAGAGGATACGCAGCGTTTCCAGCTTCTCGGGCTGATCAAAGGTGAATACCAGGCTGTCACCAACCTTCTGGTGGATGCCGTTTTCGTCACCCGCAACACGGGGACGCTCAATGCCGTTGTACAGGGTTGCGCGCTCTGCATCGGAGATGTTGAGCTTTGCGCGAAGGGTCTGCTCGGAATACTTGCGAGGCGTATTGGGAAGGAAGATGCCGTCCTCCTGCACGTACTTCTTCAGCTCCTGCAGATGGTTTTCGTAAACGCCGCGAGGGCTGCAGCCGTACTTAAGTGCGAGAGACGCACCGGTACCCATTGCCTGACCGATCAGTGCGCAGGTTGCCATCACGCGGGTGGAGGAAAGTGCTGCGTGGGTTACGCTGATGTTACGTCCCGCAAACATGAGGTTCTCCACGTTCTTGGAGTACAGGGAGCGGTAAGGAATTCCGTAGGGCGTGGGAACGGGGATCATCACCGATGCCTCCACGTCTGCCTTCTCCATGCCCCAAGGATTGTGGTCGTCCATCGGCCATCCGCCAAAGCAGACCTCGTCCTCAAACTTGCCGCCGGAAACCACGTCGTGCTCGGTCATGATCACGTCGCCCACGTATCTGCGCGACTCGCGCTTGCCGGGCAGGAAGCCAACCCATTCGAGATCCCAGTTTTCAAAGCCGTGGTCGCCGTGGTTCTTGATGTGGTCCCAAACGCCGTAGATGTTTGCGATCAGCTGCTTGCGAACCGTGTCGGCATCGTGGATCGAATCCATCCGTCCGCCAAGCTCTACCCACCACAGGTTTCCGCCGCTGGTGCCGATGATATGGTCGCGGTTCAGCGCGTACTGGCTCAGAGGCTTGTCACCGCAGAAGGAAGCGTCGGTGGGATAGTAGCTTGCAAATGCGGGAGGCGTAAACTTTACGGGGTGATCGGTCTCGCGAGCAGCGAGAAGGATCGACATACCCATCGTAAACTTATCGGCCTCTTCGTGTGCCAACGTTTCACCGAATTCAGACTTTGCTTCTCTTCCCACGCGATACTCCGCGCCGGTAAGGGGAGCGAGGATACTGTCACCGGAGCAGTCTGCAAACAGATCTGCGTAAACCGTGATCCAAGTGTATGTAGTACACTGCCAACCCGTAATGCTTTCAATCTTGCCGTCCTTCATGGTTGCGTCTGCGCAGGAGCAGTTGAGAATCACCTCAATGTTGGGGTTCTCGGTAACCATGTGATACAGGATCGCATCAAACATCGAATGAACCAGCGTGGGGTTGCCGTGAATATTGCGCTCCTCCAGCTCGGAGATCATGCCGGTTTCGCGGTCGAAAACACCCTTTGCTCCGCGCACCCACATACGAATCTCGGAAGAAGCATTGCCGCCCAGCATCGGACGGTCCTGCATCAGAACCACCTTACTGCCGCGACGGGCAGCTGCCAAAGCAGCGAAGGCGCCGGAAAGACCGCCTCCAACCACGCAAAGCTCTGTTCTCAATTCCTTGTGCATCAAATTCGAATTCATAATCACATTCCTTTTTTGTTTTGATATTTTGCCGATTTGTGGCAATTGTTCAATTGTCAAGGGTAAATTTGTTGATTTTGTACAACTATATATATCCCCATATTATACAGAAATATTTTAACACAACCGCTTGACAACATCAATACAATTTGTTATAATAATAATATAAAAATTTATAGTAATCCCACGGAAAAGCCTTCTATATTTTTTAGAACAAAGCAAGGAGAGATTTTATGACTGCGCTCACACACACAAAATTTGTATTTCACGAAACTTTCCGCACGAGAAGCGAATTTGAGATCTCATCCGACGTGCGCCCCTGGAGCTTTGTCATCATCGTGGATAAGGGAGCCTTTTCGTTTGACCTTGGAGGAAAGAAGATCACCGTAGAGCCGGAGGAAATCGTTTACATCTCACCAACCACGCCCTTTAAGCCGCGTATGCTCCGCACACTCAAATTCCATCAGCTTGGATTTCTCGTACAGGAGCCGGGGGAATACACCCGGGCACTGCGAAACGGAAAGCTGAACATTCCCAAGGGGCAGGTGTCCTTACAAAGTTAAACATT
>JAFVOP010000011.1 GCA_017505745.1 Clostridia bacterium | reverse complement strand
CATTTTCTGTTTCGTGAATCGCCCCTACAACACGGGACAACGTACATTTTCTGTTATGCGTGCATATCGTTATAAAATATGCCCCTGGTGTACTGTAATCGAAATTCTTTAACCGTAAACGCTTTCTTTGCGGTAACTCTTTTCCACTATCCATTTTCATCACCCATCCCATTATAACACAAATCGGCAGAGAAAACAAGTTCTCTGCCGACGTTTTGTGCACGCCAATTCTCCGTTAAGGACAACAGAGAAATGTTTGCAGCCGTTTTTTCAGATGTTCTGCAGCGTTACCACACCCTTGGCGCGGGGATCGGTTTGGATCCATTCGCCAAGCGCGGGGAGCGTGATGTGGCCGCTGGCCACGTTTTTGATGCTGATCATCGGCGTGGTTACCGTAGCCTCCACGTCGGATTTTTCAAAGGCCAGGTCGGCGTCTATCATTTCGCAATCGATCAGACGCAGGTTTTTGCAGTAGCAAAAGGGCTGGGTGCCAATGATGCGGCAGTTGACCATCGTCAGGTTTTCAGCATACCATGCCAGATATTCGCCGCGCACGGTGCAGTTTTTGAGCAGGACGTTTTTGGAATGCCAAAAAGCATCCTTGGTGTTGAGGTCGCAGTTTTCCAGCACGCCGTTCTCGCTGTATTGGAAGGAATATTTGCCCTTGAACGTAACGTCCTCCAGCTGAAAATCGCGCAACCGAAGCATAAAATATTCGCCCTCTGCCGAGGAGCGCTTCATTTGCAGGTTGGAAACCGACCATCCAAACTCGGCGGATACGATGTCGGAATCCTCGATCAACACGTGATCGCACTCGCGCAAGGCCTTGATGCCGTGAAGCCGACTGTCCTTTACGGTGATATTGCTGGAATACCAGAGTGCGGCGCGGCACAAAGGTGTCATTTCGCAGCGCTCGACGGTGAGACGCTCGTCGTGCCAGAAGGGGTAGCGCAAATTGCAAAGGGTGTCCTGCACCAACAGATCGGTGGACTCCTTCAGCGCGCTTTCCCCATCCTCTTCGCCGTCAAAGGCGCAGTTTTGCAGCCACACGCCGTGGCTTTCGTAAAGGGCGCGCTCCTCGCCAAAGCGTTTGCCTTCTATTTTTTGATAATCTTGATGTAGCATAATGCGTCCTCTCTGTAAAAACAGTAAATCTGCCCCTATTATACCTTCTTTTTCAACAAAAGACAAGAGAATCGGGGATTTCTTTTCAAAATATTCATAAAGCTATTGATTTTTGGGCACAAATCGATTATAATGGTGTCAAAGATCGCATCAAGCGGGTTTGTAAACCGTTTGATGTGGAAAACAGGAAGGACCTACCGGAACATGGACGAAAAACGCATGGAAGAATTGACGCGGGAGGCGGTGCGGGATGCCAATCTTCGCCCCGAGGAGATCCCCGCGATCGATCTGTACGTGGACCAGATCACCAGTCTCATGGGAGAAAAGCTCAAGGAGGGCGCGGCGCGCTTTGAGGACCGCGTGCTCACCAAAACCATGATCAACAACTATTCCAAGGATGGGTTGATCTCTCCGGTCAAGGGGAAAAAATATAACAAGGAGCAGATCCTGCAGATGCTCTTGGTGTACGAATTGAAGAATACGCTCTCAATCGGGGAGATCAAGCGGCTGCTGCAAAGCTTTTACGCGTTGCCTGATTACAGCGGCGGAAAGCTGGAGGAGGCCTACGTGCGCTTTTTGGGGATCAAGGAGCAGGAGCGTAGGGAAATGCCGGAAACGGTTGCCTCCTTCGTTTCGGAGCATGGGATCGATCCCACCGATGAATCCGAATTTCTCACGTTGATCCTGGGCCTTTCCACGCTTTCCTCTTACCTCAAAAACACGGTTCAAGCCTTGCTGGATGAGCACGAGGAGGCCAAGCTGCGCGCCGAGCAGGAGAAAAAGGACGCCGCAAAGCGAAAGAAGGAAGAGAAAAAGACGGCGGCAAAGATTGCTAAGCTGGAGGCGGCGATGCTGGAGGTTACCAAGGCCGATGCCGCGAAAACGGAGGCCAAGAGCGAGCAGGGTGCAGAATCCGACCTTCCGGAAACGCCTGCGGAGGAAGAGGTATGATCGATATACACGCGGTCAGCGTTCCCGCGCTGGCCTATCTGGGAGACTGTGTGATCGAGCTTTGCGTGCGCAAATATCTGGTTACCGAACAGGGCCTTTCCACCTCGGCGCATCTCAATGCCGCCGCGCTGGATTTCGTACGGGCGCCCGCGCAAGCCGAGGCAATGCAACGCATCCTGCCGCTTTTGACCGAGGAGGAGGCTGCTTATTTCCGACGCGGAAGAAACATGGGGCATTCCAGCGTCCCCAAGCGCTCCACGGTCAGCCAGTACCGCGCCGCCACGGGCATGGAGACGCTCTTTGGCTACCTTCACCTTACCGGGCAGAGCGCGCGCATCGAGCAGCTCTTTTGCGAGGCGTACGGCATGACGGAGCAACATCGGGAACCGATGGGAGAGGATACGAATGGGTAAATTTGACGGCTATTTGTTGATGTCGGATTTCGACGGAACGCTGGCTTGGAAGGGAACGATCTCACGCGAAAACTGCGAGGCGATCCGCTATTTCCAATCCGAGGGCGGTCTGTTTTCGATCTGCAGCGGGCGATTCCGCAAGTGGCTGCTTGAATGGCAGGACTATATTCAGCCAAACACCTGGTGCGCCATGCTCAACGGCGCGCTGATCTGCGACCGCATGGGAGAAAACGCGGTGGTAAACCAACCGATGGATGAGGATTTTTTAGAGGTGGCGAGCAGGATCATGCAGGCATGCCCGCACTTGGAGCGGGTGCGTTTGGTGGATTACGATAAATATACCGAATGGCTGCAGGGAGAGCCGCTTTCCAAGATCCGGGTCGGCCATCCGGGATACAAAATGGTGTTCCTCACGCCCGACGAATACAGTGACGAATATACAGAGGCCATTACCGCTTTGGTTGGAGAGCGCTATGTGGTGATGCGAAGCTGGATCAACGGGATCGAGGTGCAAAAGCGCGGAACGGGAAAGGGAGAAGCCGTTCGCCATATGCGGCTGCTGCACGGAGACCGGGTACACACCGTGATCGCGGCGGGGGACTATGAAAACGATCTGGATATGATCCGTGAGGCCGATATCGGATACGCCGTAGGCAATGCCATCGCGTCTCTGAAGGCGCTGGCCGACCGCGTGACCGTTCCCGCCTCCGAGCACGCAATTGCGCGGATCATTGCGGATATCGAGCAGGGCTTTCCCGTTTATTCATGCAAAGTTTAAAAAATTTTACAATCTAACCCGCAAAACCTATTGACTTTTGCTACGTTTTCATGTATAATTTTCTTATATGTAAATTCTGATCGGAGGATAATTATGAAAAAGCTGTTTGCGCTGCTTTTGGCCGTTTTGATGATTTTCTCGTTCGCTGCTTGCTCCAACAAGCAAGATGACGGAACAAATCTGGACGATTACGTTCAGGAGGATGAGGACGATATCACGTTTGTAACCAACGACAAGGGGCAAACCTTCCACTTTGAGTCAATCGACAGTGAGACGGTGGTTTTGACGAAGTATGAGGGACCGAGTGCTCCGCACGACGTGGAGATCCCCGAAACGTTGAACAACAAGACCGTTGCCGCAATTGGCGCATCGGCATTCTATTTCTGCTCGGCCATTCAGGCTGTCTCTATCCCCGCAACGGTGGAATCGATCGGTGAAATGGCATTTGCAGGATGCTCGTCTTTGACAGCCGTAGAGATCCCTTCGGCCGTTGCTTCCATCGGTGCCAGCGCGTTTGCGCGTTGCACCGCGCTGACCGAGGTGACCTTTGCGGAGGAATCCAAGCTGACGAGCGTAGAGAGATACACCTTTGAGGGATGCACGGCTCTTGAAACCGTCACGATCCCCGCTTACATCAAAACCGTTGGAACGTGCGCATTCTTCGGTTGTGCATCGCTGGCCTCCGTTACGGTAGAAAGCAACGGAGAAAACGGTGTGCAGGTGATCGGCGCACAAGCCTTCCACAACTGCGAGAGTTTGGCTTCCCTGACGCTTCCTTCTACCGTTGTTTCGATTGGAGATCTTGCCTTCCACGGGTGCACCGATCTGTACATGGACGGCGTAACATGTCCTGCAGGCTCGTATGCGGAGAGTTATATCCGCGGTCTCAATCTTGGCGAAACCGCACCGGCAGACCCTGAGGAAACCCCGGCCGCATAAACAAAACTTAGACGAAACAATAGAAAACGGATATCTCCAAATCGGAGGTATCCGTTTTTTGTATCACGAAAACCCCGCCATAGTGGCGGGGTTCCAAAGAGGTTCACCGGTGAGAAGAAACAACGGAGTTGGTGAGTAAAATAGCCTTCCCCGCTGAGGAAGGCAAACGGAAAGATGCGCTATCATATGCCACATGAAAGTAACATTCCTACACCCCCCGCGAGATCCGACCGCCAGGGGCGGTCGCCCTTCGGGCTTCGGCACGCTCGCTTCTTGCTCGCGGCTCAGGATGACGCGGGGGATGCGCATAAGGGGCTCTCCTCATCCGGCAGCCGACAAGCGGCTGCCACCTTCCCCGCTGGGGAAGGCAAACGTACTTCGCACTTCACCTTTTTCAGTGATTATGCTTTTTCGGATGATCGTTGGACTTTTGCTAGCCTCTCCTGCTAAGGGGAGGGGGACCGCCTATGGCGGTGGAGGGGTTTTTGCAAATTATACCGCGAGAGCGGTGAATGAGGAGAGCCCCTCCGGGCACAATGTTCGCTCCAACCCGTAGGGGGAGGCATCCTCAACGGTCCATTTCCAACCGAGTTTCACCGCACACCCCTTTGCGCACACACTCCCTTGGGTCATTCTGAGCGTCGTCTTTCCTGCTTTTCAAACCGATTTTCACTTGCAAACGGGGAAAGACCCGCGAAGAATCTTGTTGCTTCCAAAAGAAAAGTTAGTAGATTCTTCGTGGGTCTCCGCGCCGCAGAAAACGAAAAAGACTTTCCACAATAGCGGAGACTACACTCAGAATGACCCGTGGGGGGTAGGTGAGTAAAGTTTTTGTCCTCCGGCCTTTTTTGCGGTAGGGGCGAACAGTGTTCGCCCGCGGGCGTTCAATGAACGCCCCTACGGGGGGAGATGTCGAGCGAATGCGAGACTGAGGGAGAGCGCGCGACTGCGGGAAAGCAGTTGCAATATGGCGAGATATAAAATTTTCGTATACGCGGGCTCCTTCCACCGCAAGCGGTCCCCCTTCCTCCCGGAGGAAGGCTCATGAATCCCAAGCGGGAAAGGGGACGGAGAAAAGGGGTTATTCCAGTTCGCCGTAGATCTCAAGCAGGCGCTCCTCCACCTCGTTTTTGCGGGAATCCAGCTCGGCGGCGCGGACGTAGTCGGAGGCGGCAGAGCCAAACAGCTCGGCTTCGATCTCCTCCAGCTCGGCCTCCAGCGCCTCGCACTCGCGCCGCAAACGCTCCAGGCGCGCTTTTTCCTTTCGCGCGTCTGCGGCGGCTTGCTTGTTTTTCAAATACTGTTCCTTGGCGGAGCTGATCGGCGCGGAGGCACTCCCCTCTTTGGAGGCTGCTGTCTCGCGCTCGGCGATCCGAGCGGCCTTGTAGTCTTGAAATTCGGTGTAGCCGCTTCCGGTGTGAGAGACCGAGTAGTCGAGCAGATCTCCCGGGAAGCAGGCGCCGGGCTTGAGCTCCAGGATGCGCGTGGCGAGCTTGTCAATGAGATAACGGTCGTGCGAGACCGTCAGGATGGTTCCGTCAAATTGCTCCAATGCCTGCTCCAGCGCCTCGCGTGAGTCGATGTCCAAATGGTTCGTAGGCTCGTCCAGCACCAGCAGATTCACGCGGGAGAGGATCAGCTTGGCCAGGGTCAGTCGCGCGCGCTCACCGCCGCTGAGGACCGATACGGTTTTAAAAACGCTGTCTCCCGTAAAGCGGAAGAGTCCCAGCGTATTGCGCACCTCGGTCTCGGTCATTTGCGGGTAGGCGTTCCAAAGCTCGTCGAGGACCGTGTTTTCGGGCGTGAGGTTCTGGTTTTCCTGGTCGTAGTAGCCAACCTCCACGTGGTATCCCGATTCGATCGTGCCGGCGCTCGGCGTGAGACGATGCAGGATCAGCTTGATGAGGGTGGATTTTCCGCATCCGTTGGGGCCGATCACAAGCACGCGCTCCCCTCGTTTGATCAGAAAGGAGAGATCGGAAAAGAGCGTGCGTGAGGGGAAGGCCATCGAAAGCCCGCGCACGGTCAACACGTCGTTGCCCGATGCCAGGGCCTCGGAGAATTGCATGCGAATGGCTTGCGGTGCATCCTTGGGGCGTTCCAGCTTCACCATTTTATCCAGTAGCTTCTGTCGGCTTTCGGCGGCAATGATGTTGCGCTCGCGGTTCCAGGCGCGCTGCTGGGCGATATAAGCCTCCTGCCGCGCAATCTCCTTTTGCTGGTTCTTCCAATGCCGTTCGGCAATCTCACGGTCGATGCGGCGTTGCTCCATGCTTTTGGTGTAGCCGCCGTCATAAAGCTTGGCGCGGTGATGCTCAATGGCAAGGGTCTTGTTTGTAACGCGGTCGAGAAAATAACGGTCGTGCGAGATGACCATCACGCACTTGGGGTAGGAGATCAAAAAGCTTTCCAACCAAGCCAGCGTGGCAATATCGAGGTGGTTGGTGGGCTCGTCCAGCAAGAGGACGTCGGGCTCACGGGAAAGCTCCACGGCAAGCGCCAGACGCGTGCGCTGACCGCCGCTGAGGGTGGCCACCGTTTGCGCGGAGGCGGCCCCGTCAAAGCCCAGCTTTTGCAGGATCGAGGCGCACCGACCGCGAAATTCCAATCCGCCGTCGGCAACGTATTTCTCGTGCAGATCGGTATAAGAGCGGATCACACCCTCGTCTCCGCTTTTGAGCTTTGATTCCAGCTCGGCCAGCCGCACTTCGGCGGCAAGAAGGTGGGGAAAGGCGCGGTACATGCGCTCCAGCACGGTTTGGTTTTCGTCCTCGCTTTCAAAGGCGCCGTCCTGCGTCAGGATCCCCACGGTTTTTCCTTTGGATAAAAAGACCTCGCCCTCGGTGGGCTCCTGCTCTCCCAGGATCAGGCGAAACAGGGTCGATTTCCCACATCCGTTGACGCCGATGATGCCGAGCTTGTCGCCCTCCTCCAGCGAAAAGGAGACCTTTTCGAGGATCGGAGTGGTGCCGAAGGAGAGCGAGAGGTCATTGACACTGATTGCAATCATTGGTTCGGTTCCCTTCGGTTAAAATTTGGTTTTGGCCTCGATCGCCACGCCCAGGATCCGCGCGCGCCCGGTTTCAAAGTCCTCGGGAGAGAGAAGGATGGGGGAGTAGGCCTCGTTTTCGGGTGCGAGGACGATGCGCCGCCGCTCGCGGTGAAAGCGCTTGACGGTCGCGCTGTCGCCGTCCACCAGACAAGCCACAATGTCACCGTTTTCGGCGTATTGCTGCTTGTGGAACAGGACGTAGGTGCCGTCCACAATGCCGCAGTTTTTCATGCTGTCGCCGCACACCTCCAGGTAGAAATAATCCTCGGTGTCGCTGACGTCGGCAAATTCGCGTCCCAGGAGCGTTTCGTCGGTAACGATCGGCGCGCCGGCGCGGATCACCCCGATCACGGGCACCATCTTCTGCGCGCGCAGATTGCGGTAGGATTGCTCCACGCTCCGCTTTCCCGTTGCCGTTCCGATCAGCTCGTCCAGGCTCATGGAAAAAAATTCGGCAATGCGAGCCAGCTTGTCGGCCTTGGGCGAGGAGCGGCCGTTTTTCCAGTCGGTAAAGGTGGAGGCCGAAATGCCGGTTGCCTTGGCCACCTGATATACCGAGAGGTTATGCGATTTGAGTAGCTTTTCAAAGGCTGCGTATTCCATCGTTTGTTCATCCTGTTCTATCAGATTTGGAGAAGCTCCGCAATTCTTGTGCATTTCTGACGAATATTACGGAAATCCGAATTATTTGTTGACAAAGATACGGAAATGCGATATAATGGTGTTACAGAACTATTATACCGAATCCGGAATCGAAAGTCAATAGAATTTTTAAAAAAGGGGTGATTTTTATTTGCGAATTGTGTAAAAGAAGGATCTGTGCGCCAAATTGTCCGAATAATCGGCCAAAACGCGCGGTGTATTGCGTGCTTTGCGGGGAGCGGATCGCCGCAGGGCGAGGGAGGTATCGCATACACGGATTTCCGTATTGCCAATCCTGCTTGGATTTTGCGGATGCCGAAACCTTGATACGGATTTGCGAAATTCCAAAGCGAAAATGGTTGGAGCAAATGGGATTTGTTTACGAGGAGGACGGGCCCTCTTCGGATGAGGAGGAGCTATGAGTAGGCCCCTTCCGGACGCGCGCATTCTGGAAGCGCGCGACTTTTTGCGCGATTATCAGATCGGGCTGCGCTTTTTGCAGCTGCGACACTTCGAGCGGCGGCGGAATTCGGAGGAGCAGTTTCCAACGGGAGACGAGTTTTTGCGCGGCAACGAGGCCTTTTGGCGCGCGCGGATGCAGGCGGTCTGCTCGCTCATCGGAGCGATGAAAAACGGACGCGAAAAGCTGATCCTCTATTACCATTACGTACAGGGAGAAAGCCTGGAGCGCGCCTCGGATCGGATCGGCTTTTCTCGGCGCACCGGCTATCGGCTCCATCAAAAGGGGCTTCTAATTGTCTCATTTTTGCTCGAAAACAGGAAAAAAAGAGAGGAATTTGACATTCCTTCCGAATAATCTTGCCGGATGGAGCCATACTAATCCTATCCCCGCGCAACCGTGGTTTGCGCCGGACTTTACTATTCGGGAGGGATTGTTCACGATGACAAATCCAATGGATCGAATGAATCTTCATTCGGATAAAACGAAAAAGACGATGCTCATTACCCTTGGCGCCGTAGGAGGTGTTACCGCGCTTGGCGTTGCGGCAGCCGCGGTGTGGAATTCCAGACAGCTGCGCATGAGCCGCGCTGTCAAACGCACCGGCAAGGTTCTGTATCAGGTTGGCACTGCCATGCGCAACGTCTCCGGTGTGGAGTGAATTCAATAGTGGATCTTGTGGGGAGACCCCTTTTTGAGAAAAAAGGAGTCTCCCCACAACTCAATGTCATTCAGTGAACAAAAACGAAGCCTCCCACTTTGGGGGAGGTGGCACGCGATAGCGTGACGGAGAGGGCTTTGGAAGCATAAGTTTTGTTAGCGTAATATTTTTTGTGGGGAAAACTTTTGGAAAAGTTTTCCCCACACCCCTTTCAAAACTTTCCGCACATCTTTCTTGCTAAATTGGTTCGTTTAACGCGCTTTATATATGCATTGGCTCCCGCGAGCACTTTGGGACGGCTTCTTGCAGAGAAGCCTTCGACCACAAAGTGCTCCAAATAGTTAGTTTTAATATAAGCAACTATCTTGTGGAGCGTTTTGGGTGGTGGTACCAAAACGCTAGCGGGAGCTAATGTTTATCCACCGCGCACGAAAGTAGCCAATTTCGCAATAAAAATGTGTGTAAAGTTCTTGAAGGGGCGTGGGGGAACTTCTTTCAAGAAGTTCCCCCACAAAAATATTACGCTGATAAAGTCTTTGCTCCAAAAGTTTTCCCCACGCAAATATCATAAAACTCCGTTACAAACAATTCCAGAGCTCGTCCTTTTGGCTGAGGCGAAGGGGCGTGCCGTCGGAGAGGGTATAGCCGTCGGCCTTGGCGGAGCCTTGGTAGGAGCCGCAAAGCTCGGGCCAGGTGATGCCGATGGAGGGATCGTTCCAGGCGATGCCACCCTCGTCCGCGGGATTGTAAAATGCGGTGCATTTATAGCAGAACTCTGCCACGTCGGAGAGCACCAAAAATCCGTGCGCAAAACCGGCGGGAACGTAAAACTGCTTTCTGTTTTCCTCGGTGAGCTCAATGCCAAACCAGCTTCCGTAGGTCTTGCTTGCGGCGCGCAGATCTACCGCCACGTCAAAGACTCTCCCGCGGATCACACGCACGAGCTTGCCCTGCGGGAAGCATTTTTGAAAATGCAGACCGCGCAGCACGCCCTTGACCGACCGACTTTGGTTGTCCTGCACGAATACGGCGTTGATCCCGGCCTCGCGCAGATCGTTTTGGTTGTAGGTCTCCATAAAATAGCCGCGGCTGTCACCGTGTACGGTTGGCTCAATCACACAAAGGCCCTCAATGCCTCCCACGTTTTTTTCTACCTTGATCTGTCCCATCGCTCAGCGTTCTCCATACATTCTTTCATAATAGGTTTGATATTCTCCCGAGAGGATGGTCTCCCACCATTCGCGGTTTTCGAGGTACCACGCGATGGTTTTTTGAATACCGTCCTCAAATTTCGTTTCGGGCAGCCAGCCAAGCTCGGTGTGGATCTTGGTGGGGTCGATCGCGTAGCGCATGTCGTGTCCCTTGCGGTCGGCCACGTAGGTGATGAGGGACTCCGGCTTGCCCAGCGCGCGGCAGATAAGCCTTACGATGTCGATGTTGCGCATTTCGTTGTGTCCGCCCACGTTGTAGATCTCGCCCACGCGCCCCTGGTGCAAAATCAGGTCAATGGCCTTGCAGTGGTCCTCCACATAGAGCCAGTCGCGCACGTTGAGGCCTTTTCCGTAGACGGGGAGCGGCTTGTCATTCAGCGCATTGGCAATCATCAGTGGGATCAGCTTTTCGGGGAAGTGGTAGGGCCCGTAGTTGTTGGAGCAACGGCTGACCGTAACGGGAAGCCCGTAGGTGCGGTGGTATGCCAATACCAACAGATCGGCCGCCGCCTTGGAGGAGGAATAGGGACTGCTGGTGTGGATCGGCGTTTCCTCGGTGAAAAACAGGTCGGGACGGTCCAGCGGCAGATCGCCGTAGACCTCGTCGGTGGAGACCTGGTGATAGCGCACAATGCCGTATTTGCGGCAGGCGTCCATCAGAGTGGCCGTGCCCAGGATATTGGTTTGCAGAAAGATGCCGGGGTCCTCGATCGAGCGGTCGACGTGGCTCTCCGCCGCAAAGTTGACCACAACGTCGGGATGCTCCTCCTCAAAGAGGCGGTACACCGCCTCGCGGTCACAGATGTCGGCCTTCACGAACCGGAATTGCGGATGCTCCATCACCGATGCCAGCGTGGAAAGGTTGCCCGCATAGGTCAGCTTGTCCAGACAGACCACGCGGTATGCAGGGTATTTTTTCAGGATGTGGAAGATAAAATTGCTTCCGATAAAGCCGGCACCGCCGGTTACGATCAAGGTCATACCCAATGCTCCTTTCAGTGCAGAACGTCGATGTATTTTCCGTTGAGGACATCGCGCAGATACTGCCCGTACTGATTGTTTTTCATTTCTTCGCAGAAGGCCTCCAGGTCGGCGCGGGAGATCCAGCCGTTGAGGTAGGCGATCTCCTCCAGGCACGCGATCTTGCGGTGCTGGTGAGTCTCCACGGTCTTTACAAAGTTGGTTGCCTCCACCAGGCTCTCGTGCGTGCCGGTGTCCAGCCAGGTAAAGCCCTGGCCAAGCAGCTCCACATGCAGCTCTCCCAGCTCCAGATAGGTGCGGTTGAGATCGGTGATCTCCAATTCGCCGCGCGCCGAGGGCTTGAGGCCCTTTGCGATCGAGACGGCGCGGTTGTCATAGAAATACAGGCCGGTGACGCAGTAGTTGCTCTTGGGCTGCTTCGGTTTTTCTTCAATCGAGACGGCGCGCCCCTCGGCATCAAACTCCACGATGCCAAAGCGCTCGGGATCGTCCACATAGTAGCCAAAGACCGTAGCACCCTCGCCGCGTTCGGCGCGTTGAACGGCGGCACGGAGCCGCTTTTTCAGCCCGTGACCCGAAAAGACGTTGTCACCCAGCACCATCGCCACGGTATCGGAGCCGATGAACTCCTCGCCGATGAGAAAGGCCTGCGCCAGGCCGTCGGGGGAGGGCTGGACGGCGTAGGAGAGCGAGATGCCGAGGCGGCTGCCGTCGCCCAGAAGGTCGGAAAACCGAGGGGTATCCTGGGGGGTGGAGATGATGAGGATCTCGCGGATCCCTGCGTTCATCAGCACCGACAGGGGATAATAGATCATGGGCTTGTCGTAGATCGGCAACAGCTGCTTGGAGGTGACTCTGGTGAGCGGATAGAGGCGCGTGCCCGAGCCGCCCGCTAAAATAATACCCTTCATACGGTTGTATCCTTTCGGCGTTCGTAGTTTGGTTCCTTCTTATTATGCCCATTATACCATGTTTTTTTGCAAAATGCAACCCATATCCGCAAATGACGGCGGAGAAACTTATCGGGACGTTTCCCATGCAAACTGCGGTTTGCAGCTGCAAGCGATCCTCCGTTTGTTTCTTTTTGGTGCCAAAACGCGAAAAAATCGTTTCGAAATCCTCAAGTTGTTTTGAAATATGCATTTTCCTTTGCAAATGAATATGATATAATTAATTTATCAATCAAAAAAGGAGAGGTCGAACCGACCGAAAGAATCACATGTTCCGGAAATTATTTGCATGCCTCCTTGCCATCCTTCTGTGCCTGTCGGCGCTGTCCTGCACCCCAAACGATGCAGATCCCAAAGAGACCGTAACCGAAACGGAGACCGATACCGAAACAGAAACCGAAACCGAAACAGAAACGGAAACGGAGACCGAGACGGAAACCGAAACGGAAACCGACGAAAATCCCTCCGACTACAATGAGGTTCCCAAATCCTTGAAGATCCTTGCCATCGGCAACTCGTTTTCGGTGGATGCCATGGAATATCTCTATCAGGTGGCAGAGAGCGCCGGCGTGGAGGAGATCGTTCTTGGTAACCTTTACATCGGTGGGTGCAGCCTTGCATCCCACAAAAAGCACGCAGTCAACGACGATGCCGCCTATACATACTACAAAAATACCTCCGGCCACTGGAGCAACACTCCCAACACACCCTTTTCCACCGGACTGAAGGACGAGGAGTGGGACGTGATCACACTGCAGCAGGTCAGCAACTCCTCGGGACTCCCCGAGACCTACGGTACCGACCTGGAGGTGCTTTTGTGGTACGTGGAGGGAATGAAGACCAACGAAAACGCCCGCACTTTTTGGCACATGACCTGGGCTTATCAGCAGGATAGCACCCACTCCGCCTTTGCAAATTACAACAAAAACCAGATGACCATGTATAACCGGATCGTTTCTACCGTACAGGAGTGTATTTTGCCCCATGAAATGATTGACGGCGTGATCCCCAATGGCACCGCGGTCCAGAACGCGCGCACCAGCTATATCGGTGACAACCTGACACGCGACGGCTACCATATGGATAAAACGCTTGGCAGATACATTGTAGCGCTGACCTACTTTGCCGCAATCACGGGGTGCGATATTTCCAATATTTCCTACGCTCCCAACGGCGTCAATGCTACGGCTATGGCCATGGCCAAGGCCTCCGTTCAGGACGCGATCCAAACGCCGGACGCCGTGACCCCGTCCATCTACAAATGAGGCGCGAAGACCAACCGATTCGAATTTTTGAAAGAAAAGCATCCGCAGATCATGCGGATGCTTTTTTGGATGAAAATTGCAAATTTTTTGTATAAAGGTATTGACAAAGGGAAAAATATCTGTTATAATATGCGTTGTGAAAACGAATGGGGCATCGCCAAGCGGTAAGGCAACGGACTCTGACTCCGTCATTACCTAGGTTCGAATCCTAGTGCCCCAGCCAAAAAACGACAATCTTCGACAGAAGGTTGTCGTTTTTACTTTTTCACTTTTCACTTTTCACTTTTCACTCTTCACTTTTCACTAAAACCTCTTGTTGTTTTTTGGCAAGTAATAAGTAATAGTGAAGAAACAAGGTAGCTTTTTGCTTTGCAAAACGCATTTTTTACACGCCTTTGGCGTGATTTGGCGCGAAGCGCTTGCAATCTTACCGATTTTATGATATACTAATCACAGAAAGGCGGTGGGGATATGAAATTCAATATGTACGGCAGAACCCCTCGTGGTAAAACGCCAAAATGGATAACAATATTTCTTATTTCATTCTTTGCGTGTCTTGCCGCTCTCTTTTTTATGGTTGGAATTGTAATCTCAATTGATCTTCAAAGCATTTTTCCTGCGCTTATTACTGTTTTCTCTATTTCAGTTTTTACGGTTATACTTTCAGCTCTTGGCTACAATATGAATCATTCATATATCGAAATAACGAATGAAACGATTAAAATTATCGAGTATCCTTTTTTCAAGAAACGAGAAAAAATAGTTTTATTGAGCGACCTCAAAAAAGCAAAATGGAGGGCCGGCGGTAGGGGACGGTTGCCCTATCTTGTGTTCAAAAACGACAGAAACAAAAACTTGTTTCATTTGGATTATGTGCCCGAGGTAATCGCGTATGTGGAAAAATTGGGCTTAAAAATAGAATACTAAACGATATCACTAAAATCGGTTTGAGTTCGAATCCTTATTAAGGAACGCAAAAATATCTTTTTCGTAGCTCTTTTGGCTGGGGCACTCGTCGCTTCAAAGCTCGCTCCGCGAGCGAAGCGACGCGGATTAGGTTCGCATTCGACACTCGGAGATCGGGGGAGCTTGCTCACCAGGCGGAGAGTGCGCGAATCGTCGCCACAGGTGAATATCCTAGTGCCTATAGCAAAAGAAAAGACCTTTATGTACCCTTTCATAAAGGTCTTTACTTTTTGTCCGTTCTGCCAAGCAAATAATCAAGAGACACTTGAAAATAATCGGCAATTTTCACAAGGGTTTCATAGTCCGCTTCTCTCTCTAGATTTTCATATCTTGAAATGGTATTTTGATTCATACTTAAATCAATTGCAAGCTTTAATTGAGATATATTTCGCTCTTTTCTCAATTTTTTTAGCCGAAACTCCATTTTTTCTCCTTTTCTTTATTTTTAGGAAATCCCTTGACATAATTATACCATTGTGGTATAATTATAATATCCCGTTTTGGTATAATATTAAGAAAGGAGCTTTTTTATGAAATTCTGTGCAAAATGTGGAAAAGAAATTTTAGAGGAGGCTGTCGTTTGCCCTAATTGCGGTTGTGCGGTCACTAACCCCAGTGTACCCCAGCAAATCGCTGAAGACCAGGTTAGTGTTGGTCTTTGTGTTTTGGCGGCTTTAATTCCGTTGTTTGGAATTATATATTGGCCCTTAAAGTACAAAGAAACACCTAAAAAAGCACAAGCTTGTGGTATTACGGCTATCATTTCGTGGGCGGTTTCGTTCTGCTTCGGATTTGTGATTGGGTTCTTAGGTGCACTTTAACTCCGTCTACTCAATCATAAAAGGGGCTGTCTCAAATGCTTTTTATTGCATTTGGGACAGCCCCTTTTTTGTTCTTACAGCTCCGGATCCCGCTTGATCGCGCGGTGGATCTCGGCGCGCATGGAATCATACACGCGCTTCCGATCTCAGGCTCCTTTTCGCTTATCCAACCGTCAATACAACCTTCCCCACGTTCTCCCCGCGATAGAGGATGTCGTGTGCCGCCTCGGCCTCGGTGATCGGCAAGACCTTGTAGATCGTGGGCTTTACCAGCCCGGCCTCGATCTTGGGATACACGTCGCGTACAATGCCTGCAAGGATCTGCGCCTTGACCTCGGGGGTACGCGAGCGGAGCGTGCTGCCGATGATGCGCACGTTGCGCACGTAAATGTTTTTGAGATCGATCTCGGTTTTGGTTCCCGCCAGCGCGGCGATCATGATCCAACGCGCGCCGTGGGTGAGGTAGTGGATGCATTTGCCCATGATCTCACCACCCAGGCAGTCGATGGCAACGTCCACACTGTGTCCGTTTTCCAATTCCTCCTTCAGGACGTCCGCAATGCTTTCCTTGGACGTCACTACCACGCGGTCGGCTCCCAGATGCGTGATCTTGGCGGCGATCTCCTCGGTCAGAACCGTGGTGATCACGCGTACGCCAAAGGCCTTTGCCATGGGAATGATCACGCTGGCAAGCCCCGAGGCGCCGGCGTTCATCAGAAGCGTGTTGCCTTCCTTGATGTTCCCCTCTATAAACAAATTCAGATACGCCGTGGCAAACGCCTCGGGCATGGCAGCCGCCTCTACCACGGAGCAGTTTTTGGGGATCGGCATGAGCATATCGTATTTCACGGTCACGTATTCGGCGTATCCGCCGCCGCCCAGCAGCGCGCAGACCTTGTCGCCAAGCTTCCAGGTGGAGCATTTTGCAGCCTCCGGACCGATCTCCACGATCTCGCCCGCAATCTCCAGGCCCATCCATTCGGGACAGCCCGCAGGCGGAGGATAGTCGCCCTCCCGCTGCATCAGGTCGGCGCGGTTGAGCGCGGCCGCTTCAATTTTTACCAATACCTCGTCGTCCTTGAGGATCGGATCGGGGACGTTGTCCCAGCGCAGACTTTTATCTTCGTTTACAAGGATTGCTTTCATGTTTTATTCCTCCGTTACGTATGTTTTACATTCTGAGAGACACGCCATTACGGCGGCTCTGCCCCGCACCGCGTCTTTGTTCCAGGGCTCGTAGGCATGGGAGAAGAGAACCGTCTCCACGCGCTCATCGGCCTGGATGGCCCGTATCGTTTGCAGATATGCCGCGGGTTGTTTGAGATAGCACCGGTATTTGTCCACTCCCGCCCCCTGCAAGCCGTCGCCGGAGATCAGGGTATGCGAGCGCGTATCCAGCACGCCGATGCAATCCTCGGTGTGCCCCGCCATGGGGTAGGTGCAGATCCCATCGCAAAGAGATCGCACCTCTCGGACCACCTCGATGTGCGGCGCAAGCTGCAATACGCGTGCCGATCCGCCCGCGTGGTCGTCATGCCTGTGCGTCAAAACCAGCGTTTTAACAGCGGAAAGCGAATATCCCATCGCCTGTAAGGCGGGTACGAGGTGCAGATCCACGTCGGTTTCCGTGGTGGCGCAATCCACCAGGATCGGCCCCGACGGAGCCTGTATCAAAAATACCGAGGTATAGATGGCTCCAAAGGGGACCCGCAAGCGGAATATCCCCGCAGCTTCTTCATAAAATCGGTTCACTGTTTTTTCCTGCATCCGTCGATCTGAATGTTTTGTCCCGAAATATATCCGGCCGCCTCGCTTGCCAAAAAGGCGATCAGCTCCGCGTTTTCACGACCCGAGCCGGTGCGACCTGCAAAGGAAAGCTGGCTTTCCTCGGTGTAATCGATATCGGGGTTTTCCGAGGGACTGACGCTGCCGGGAGAAACGCTGTTCACCGTAATCCCGTTTTTCGAAACCTCCTTGGCCAACGCCTTCGTCATGGCAATGAGCGCCCCCTTGGTGGCGGAATAATGCGTCATTTTGGCGTTTCCGTATACACCCGCTACCGAGGCAACGTTGATGATGCGTCCCCAGCCGCGGGAGAGCATATGGGGGAGCGCCGCCTTGGTAAAGTATACCGGACCCATGATATTAACGTCCAGAAATCGCTTCCAGTCGTCGGTGGGGGTGTCGGTAAAGAGTGAGCTGCAGCGCCAAAGCCCTGCGTTATTGACTAAAATGTCCACGCTTCCAAAGGCTTCCTCCGCCTGCTGAACGGTGCTTTGTACCAGCGCTTCGTCGGTGACGTCGCACACAACCGTCAGCACCTCCTTCGTATAGACCTCCAGCTCTTTTTTCAATGCGTCCAGCTTTTTTCCGTTCACGTCTATCAACACCAGCTTGGCCCCCTGCTCGGCAAACACAATGGCCGTAGCTCTTCCAATTCCCACTGCCGCGCCGGTAATGAGCGCAACCTTATTTTTCAGCTTCATAATTTCTACCTCATTTCAAAGATGATCCCGAATACTCTTCACGTCGCGCAAAAGCGGCTGTGTTTTCGTGGCAAAGTCATCGTGCTCGTGCACGCATAGATACATGCAACAGCCCAGCGCGCCGCCGATGCAGCGCAAAATGCGGCTCTCGCCCCCCGCCAAAAAGAGGAAGGGGATTTGCAGATGCTCTTTGAGCAATCGGACGATGCGCATATTTTCGATCTGCTCCTCCATCGTTTTCGCGCCCGTAACGATCTTGCAGATATCCGCGCCGCGTCTCTGATGCTCAAGGGCGATCTCCAACACCCGCTCGGCGGGCGTAAATTTGAGCACGTGCGAGGACATCAGCACCTCGGCTCCTTGCCCATGGAGCGCGTCGATGAGCTCGCGTTGCTTTCGGATCGCCGCGGGATCCATGGTCAGCTCGCCCTCGCAGGCATCAAAATAGTCACCCATCACGTCGCAAAGCGTGGCTCCGCATGCAGCCAGCTCCAAAAGCTCCTCGGCAAGCACGTCATCGGATTTTCCCGCATTTGCGCCGTGATGGCGGTAATTGGTCACGTAAATCGGGAGATCGGTATCGGTGAAGAGCTCCCGATAAACGGTCTCTGTCCGATATTCCGGTTTTAATCGGCAAAACTGCATGCCAAATGCCTCGGCGCCCTCCGGCAGGGAAGCGTGGATCAGCTCCTTGATCCGATCGGGGTTGTCGGCCTGCACCATGCAGGTCAATAGCGGCCTTTCATAATTCAAAAAACTTCTTTTTTTCATCGTTATCCCCTTTTCATGGCATTTCTGCCACCGTCGATCATAATATTTTCCCCGTTGATAAACTGCCCCTTGTCCGAGGCGAGGAAGAGGCACAGATCCACGATCTCCTGCGGCTCGGCGGCTCTGCCGAGCAAGGTCTTCATATTCGCCATGGCGGCGCGCGTGAGCACGGGTCCGGGGGAGACGCACACACAGCGAATGCCGTGCTTTGCGCCAAACTGTGCGATCGATTTCGTCAGTCCGTACATCACTCCCGCCTTGGAGGTGGGGTAATCCATTCCGTAGCCGTCTCCCTCCGCGCCCGTAATGGAGCCGATGTTGAGGATCAGTCCGCTCTGCTGCTCTCTCATTTGTTTGAGCACCGCGTGCGCGAAATAAAAGGGCCCTTTGAGATTGACGTCGATGCCCCAATCGTACACTTCAATGGGCACGTCGGGAAATTCGGGATAAGCGGTGCGGTCCACGCGTTGCATCCGAACCGCCGTGCCGCCCGCAAAATTTGCCAGCACGTCAATGCGACCGAACTCTGCCACGGCGCGATCCCGCGCGGCACAGATCTGTGCATAGTCGCGCACGTCACAAAGCACTCCAACCGCCCGCCCTTTGTGCTGCGCGTTGATCCTTGCAACCTGTTGGGCAAGCGCTTCTTCGTTGACGTCGCACAGGAGTACGTTGCCGCCAAGCGCGGCAAAGCTTTCGGCAAACAGAAGCCCCATTCCCGAGGCTGCCCCGGTGGAGATGGCCACCTGTTCGGTAAAATTCATCCGGATATCCTCCTTGTTTCCGATTCTGTCTGCATTATATCCTTTTTTGACGGGATTGACAATAGCAAAGGCGATACTTTTTTGATGTTTTTGATACAAAAATGCGAAAAATACTTGAAATTTGATGCAAAAAATGATATCATAACAAAAAAGAGAGGGGGGATCGGCAATGGACCTGAAGGAGGCTGTCATCACGTCGATCAAAAACGTGACCACGGTGTATTCGCCCAAGGGGAGATGTGTGGAGATGAAGGATCGCATCTGTTACGGGCTCACCTTTTGTATCGACGGGCAGATCACCTATGTGCAAAACGGAAAAACATACGTCTCTGACAAGGATCACGCGCTCCTTCTGCCACAGGGGGAGAGCTATTCGCTGCACGGCGACAGGACCGGCCGCTTTCCCGTGATCAATTTTTATTGCCTGGAGCCGCTTTGCGATACCGTAACGGTGCTGCCGGTTCTCAATCGGGAGGCGATCCTGAAGGATTACGCGGAGCTGGAGCGCCTTTTTTTGTACGGCGGAAACCAACCAAAGCTCATGAGTGTTCTTTACGGGATCCTGCACAAGCTGACCGCCGATACGGTTCCGCATGTGCTCAAAGGGGCGCTTTCCCGCATGCAAAGCGGGTATGGGGACCCCGCCCTGACCAATGCGGTCCTGGCGCAGGAGTGCAACGTAAGCGAGGTCTATTTCCGCAAGCTGTTTGTTAGGTATTTCAACACCTCGCCCAAGCAGTTTCTGATCGACGTCCGCTTGCAGAACGCAAAGCAGCTGCTCACGGAAGGGGAACTGGAGATCTCGGCTGTCTCCGAGCGCTGCGGCTTTTCCAATCCCTATCACTTCTGCCGCCTGTTCAAGGCGCATACGGGAATGACCCCCACCCAATACCGCAAGGAAAATCAGATCTTTAAAATATAGTGTTTTTCTTTACATTTGACCAAATATGTGATATAATCAAGGCAAACGGATCGGTATGGATCCGTAAAACAAGGAGGAAGACCGGATGTATACGATCTACGTGGTTTTTCAATGCCTGCCCGGACGGCGGGAGGCGTTTGTGGAGAGAGTAAAGCAGGAGGGGATCCTTTCGGCGATCCGCGCCGAGGACGGCTGCCTGCGCTACGACTATTATTTTTCCGAGGCCGACCCTAACGAGCTGCTCCTGATCGAGGCGTGGGAGACCAAGCGCCATCAGGAGATCCACATCGAACAGCCGCACATGGCGCAGCTGCGCGCACTCAAAGGCGACTATATCGAATCCACCGCACTGGGAGAATTTGCGGTCAAATAAAAAAGAAAGACCGATGGACAGGCGCGAAGGCTTGTTTTATCATCGCTGTATCGTATGAAAACGAAAGGATGGAATCAAACAATGGAAGAAAAAGTAACCCTGTACGGCCACCGCGGCTGGCGTGCGAAATATCCCGAAAACACGATGCGCGGATTTCGCGAGGTAATGAAAATTGACGTGGACGGCATCGAGATGGACGTGCATATGACCAAGGACTATCACATCGTCCTCTGCCACGACGCCAACCTGGCGCGTACCACCGATACCAAGGGCATGATCTATGAAATGACGCTTGACGAGGTGCGGGCGGCGGACGCCGGGATCCGACACGGCGAGGAGTTCAAGGGAGAAAAGGTCCCCACGCTGGAGGAGTTTTTGGAGCTGTTTTCCACCCGTCCCGATCTCCGCTTGCTTCTGGAGCTGAAGGATTATCCCGAGGAGCTGGGCGATTTTGCCTATGCATCGGCCGAGCTCACGCTCTCGCTGTGCAGAAAATACGGCGTATTCGGGAAGGACCGCCTGGCCGTGATCAGCTTTTCCTCCGGCCTTTGTGCCTGGCTCCGCGCCCGCTACACGCGGGAGGATTTTGCAATCCACGGCTTTTATCCCAAGTCGAAAATGCGCGGCTATCAGGCCGATGACCCCTACAAATATTACGACGAGGTCTGCCTGTTCAATTTCGGTGACAAAACGCCCGAGGGCTTTCCGATCAAGCACGAAAGCCTTGTGGCCGACAAGGCAAGATTTACCGAGTTTGCGCTCATGGGCATCAAGCCCTGCGTGCATTACGGCATGAACACCGACGAGGAGATTTACCGCAAGTCCTTTGAAAACGGCGCTTTGGGCTTTACCTGCGACCATCCCGATATCTGCGGCGAGATTCTGGACAGGATCGGCGCAAGAAAGCTGAAAAAGAATTGATCAGAAGAAACAAAGGAGACAAGCTATGAAGCTGTATATGATCCGACACGGGCAAAGCGAGACCAACGGAAAGGGCCTATGGACCGGCTGGAGGGACGTTTCGCTGACCGAGCGGGGACGCGAGGATGCAAAAGCGGCGCGCGAGGTCTTAAAGGACGTGCCGTTTGATAAGGTCTATTCCAGCGACCTGCAACGCGCGAGGCAAACGGCGGAGATCGCGCTTCCCGGGCGCTCTTTCGAGACGCTTTCCATGCTGCGCGAGATCCACGTGGGCTCCTTACAGGGCCTGCCGATCCGGGCGCTGACGCCAGAGGAGCAGGAGCGCGCGACCGCGGAGGGGTACACGTCCTGGGGTGGGGAATCCCGGGCGGACCATCGGCGTCGCATGCGCGAATTTTTAACGCTTTTGGAGGAGCGCGGCGACGAAACGGTGGCGGCGTTTGCCCACGGAGGCTGTTTAAAAAGCATGCTTTGCGAGGTGCTGGATACGGTCTTCCCGTTTTCCGCGATCCGTTGTGAAAACTGCGCCGTGGCGATCTTCGAGCAGGACGGTGGCAGATGGAGATTGCATAGCTGGATCAATATCCGATAACCAAAAAGAAGAATGCGTCCTTCTCTTTGCATTCTCAGAGTAGAAAAAAGGGAACCCGACTCGTGCAATAAAACAGAACGGTGAATAACAGTTGGTAGGAGGAAATCATTCTATGGGATTGTTCGGTATGTTTCAGAAAAAAGATAAGTTTTTGAAAGTGGAATTTCAAAAGTTGATTGAATGGGACGAGCCAAATGGAGAAGGATGCTTTGCATCGGACAGAATCACGAAAGAGGGCTTCAAGGTTGGATATATGTATAGAGAAGAGCCCGACGAAGGGAAACCCGATAGCGGGTGGAGGTTTTTGGCAGGGGACGAAGAGGATGCATATATCAACAACCCCAAGCATGTGCACCTGTTTTCCCTGAACACAATTTGCAATTACGATCAAGATATTATTCCCTATTTGAAATCCGAAATCGGAAGCGCTTACATTCGAACCGGTAGCAATCACTTTGAAGTTGATGACGGAACGAAAGAGATCGTTATTGAGAAACAAAACAGATAAATTTCAATTTATCCAATCGCGAACGTCGACAGACCTTAAAACTCTGTCGGCGTTCATTGTTTGTTTCTTTCGAAGCGGTTGAGAACCATATAAGCAAGCCGGTTTATAATTTCTTCGCAAAAACGTCTCCCTGCGGATTCTCTTGTTTTATACAACCAATGGTTGTGTCCTCACAAAAAAGCGGGCCTGCCTCTTGCAATTTCCGCACGGATGCAGTATAATAGGAGTGATCCTGTACAGACCCTATTATTTTTACCTTTTGGAGGATACTATGAGCACGATTTGGTATCTGCTTCGCAACTTTTTTACCCACAAGGATTTTCTGCCCCCCGCAAACGAGCTGGCGGGCTCGCTGTTCACGCCGCTGCATTTCGGCTTTGCCGCGGTGCTACTGGTGCTTTTGATCGTTCTTGCCATCCGCATGTCCAAATGGAGCGAGCGGCGCATTCGCGTGGGCTTTGCCGTTTTGTGGGGCGTTCTCGTTTTCCTGGAAGCCGCGAAGATCCTGTGGGAGACCTATTCGGGCGCGCAGGTGCGCTTGGAGGTGGGCGGCATTCTGCCCCTGTATCCCTGCAGTATTTTTCTGTACGCCATGCCGTTTGCCGTGTTCGGGCGCGGAAAGCTCCGCTACATGGGGTGCGGATACGTCTGCTCGCTCGGTTTTTTGGGCGCCGCCATCAACTTTTTCTATCCCGCAAACGTGCTGAGCAATTATTCCTGCATTTCCTTCGCGGGCTTTCACACCTTCTTCTATCACGGCTCCATGCTCTTCTGCGCCTTGGTGATGCTGCTCTCGGGCTATCATTCCTACAAGCAGGCGCGCACGGCGTGGGATCTGCTCCTGCCCGCCATCCCCGCTCTGGCCGTATCGATCCCTGCCAATCTCGTCAATTTTTCCAAGATCGGCTCGGACTATATGTTCTTCAAGCTCAATTCCTTTTTCATGGCACCGCTCGGCGCGATCACGCCCGACGGACTTTCGGTGGTGCTGGTCTATCTGATCTATCTCTTGATCCACGCGCTTCCGTATCTGCCGTTCTACATTCAAAATAAGCGGAAAAGCTCTCCCCAAAAGGCGGGCTGACGCAAAACTCGGGAGGATTTGTTATGTGGGATCAGAACAAAGAAAAGCTGGGTGTTACGGGGCATCGTGGATGCAAGGCGTACATGCCCGAAAACACGCTCCTGTCCTTTCGCGAGGCATTCCGTCTCGGCGTGGACGTATTGGAATTTGATATTCAGCTCACCCGTGACGGCGTGATGATTGTGATGCACGACGATATGGTGGACCGCACCACCAACGGCACGGGAGCGGTGGGATTCAAGACGTTGGACGAGATCAAAGCGCTGGATGCGGGTGTGAAGTTCGGCTATCCCGGCACACGCGTACCAACCTTTGAGGAGACCTTGCAGCTGATCGCCGACGAGGCAGACCCGCAAATGATTCTCAACGTAGAGATCAAGGACCAGCGTCCGCACGTGGTGGACGTTGCGATCGCGGAGCTTGCGCGCTTCGGGCTGCTGGAGCGTTCGGTCATCTCCAGCTTTGATGCACAGACTCTGCTCTACGTTCAGGATTACTATCCGCACGTCAAAACGCAGGGACAGCCGCCCGCAAAAATGAAGCGGTACGATCCGCGCGTGCTCGAAAAGATGTACGGCATGGGTGTGCCGATGAGAATGACCGATGAAGAGATTGAGGATTTGATCAAGCTGACCGATTCTTACGGGATCCAGGCGTGGGCGTATCATGCCGATGACCGCCAAAGCGCGGAGCGTTGCATGAAATTTGCGTTCACCAACATCACCGCCAACGATCCGCACGATCTCATCGCGTATCTGGACGAGATCGGAAGGAGAGTAGGAAAATAATCAACGAAAAAGGAGGCTTTTATGAGAAGCATCAAACCCGGAAGAGGACCGTCGATGCATGGCGGCATCGTTGGAATTTTTATGATCTGCTTTGGAATTGGATGGACACTGCTTGCCGCGCAAGCCAGCGGGTTTATGGCCCTGTTTGGCGTGCTTTGGACCGGCATTGCGGTGGTGACTACCGTCTACAATTTCAAAAACGCCACGGGAAAGAACCGCTATTCGGCCTTTGATATCACCGAGGCGGGAGAGGAGCCCGATCCCCTCAACACGCGCTTTGGCGCGCCGACCGACCCGGCCGCCCCGTCAGCGGACGCCGACCGCCGCTTCTGCCCGTACTGCGGCAAACGCGTGGAAAAGGATTTCACCTATTGCCAAAGCTGCGGGAGAAAGCTGAAATGATCGATATCAAACAATTTTGGTCGGATGTTCTTGCTCAGCGCGCAGATGTGCTCCGAGCATACTTCCATGCTGCGGCCGTGGTGAATTGGCATTGCTCTAACGAGCGTTTCACGGTTGAGGAATTTATAAGAGCCAACTGCGAATATAACGGATACGGTGTATCTGCAGGCGATTGGGATGGCGAGGTGGAAAAGATCGTTACGACAGACGATATGATTATCACCGCAACACGGGTATATCCAAAGAATCGCTCCGCTTCCTTCCACGTTACGTCCTTCATCAAGCTCAAAGACGATAAGATCATCGCTATGGATGAATACTGGGCAGACGATGGCGAAGCTCCGAAGTGGCGGCAGGATATGAAAATTGGGAGAAAGATAATATGAGAATCTCAGAAGAGTGTGTTTTAATACGGCCGACAAGCGAGTACGCAAGTCAGATTGCAGAGTACAGACAAGAATTTCTCGATGCGGGTGACTCTATGGATGGTTGCGGTCCTTTGCGCAGATTTGAAAATCCCGAAGAGTACATACAAGTATGCAAGGATTACGAATCTACCAAAGAGGTTTCGGCCCATTTGGTTCCGGCAACACAATTTCTTTTCATACGGAAGAGCGACAACAGATTAGTTGGAATGATCCAAGTGAGACATTGTTTTAATGAATATCTTGAAAAATACGCAGGTCATATCGGCTATTCTGTCAGACCCGGCGAACGGTGCAAGGGCTATGCCCAAGAAATGCTCAAAACCACACTTCCGTTCTGCCGCGAGATAGGAATTGACAAGGTACTGATTTCTTGTATTGACGGCAATATCGGAAGCGAAAAGACCATTCTTGCAAACGGCGGCGTTTACGAATCCACGGTACACGAACCGAGCAGTGACAGAGATCTGAAAAGGTTCTGGATAACCTTGTAAGGAGGAAAACAATGTCAGATATCCTTTTCAAAACCGATGGGTATGTTTTTTCGTACCGTGTCGGTGGACTTCTGATCCGGGGCGGCAAGGTGCTGATGCAAAAGCTTGTCGGAGAGGACGGCTATGCCTTTATCGGCGGTCACGTTGCATTTGGCGAAACGACGGCAGAAACGATCGTAAGAGAATTCAAGGAAGAGATCGGCGCTGACATAAAGGTTGAAAGACTCTTTATGGTGAACGAGAATTTCTTCCCTTGGGGTACTCGTCCTTGTCAGCAGATCAACCTTTACTATTTGGTTTCCTTGAAGGACGAAACGCAAATACCGCTTGATAGAAATTTCAAAGCACTCGACGAGCTTGGCAACGAGCGTATGGAGCTTGATCTGTGTTGGATCCCGCTGGAAGACGTACCGAGCAAGAATATTTATCCACCGCAGGCAAAGGAATACATCGTGAACATTCCCGATGAGATCGTGCACTTTGTTTATAAGGAGTGAACGTATGGGGAGCGTTATATTAGTTTGCGGTTTGAATGGCGCAGGCAAAAGCACACTGGCAAAAGCACTTGCCGAAAGATTGAATCTCCGCTTCATTGATATTGAAGATATATACTTTTCTCGTCAAGACAATCCTGATTATCCGTATGAAAAATCCCGTCCTTACGAAGAGGTTGTGTCAATGCTTACAAACATTGCAAACGGTGAAAATGACTTTGTTCTTGCATCGGTAACAGGCAGCTTTAGAGATGAGTTTATTTCTAACTTGAAGTGTGTAATCTCTATTGAAGTCCCAAAGGAGATACGATTAAAGCGAGTACATAATAGGTCATACATACTTTTCGGTGAGAAAAGCTGTAAAGGTGGGAAGTATTACGAACAAATTAAGTCATTCCATAATTTTTGCGAATCAAGAGATGAAAACTTAGTTGACGATTGGCTATCAACGATATGCTGTCCCATTATCAGAGTAGATGGAATGTTGCCAATATGTGATAATGTAAATCTGATTGCTGAAAAGTTGAATTCACAGAAGGAGTAATTATGGACTTGATCTCTCTTGAATTGCTGTCCGATTCCAATATTGAAGATGTCCGTGCAATACAGCGCGATGACATCAGCGAAGCCTTTGTGGATACAGCAGATACGATTATGGAACTTACGCAATACGGGCTTGACCATCATTGCAAAGGACATACCTACGTAATCAAACGAGAGAATGAATGTATCGGATGGATTCTGCTTGGAGAAGCGTTTGAGTGGGATACCGATCCCGAAGAAATGAAAGGTGTTCCTTTCTATCGACTCATGGGGTTTGTCATAGATCAGCGTTACCGTAGCAGTGGCATTGGTGGGTACGTTTTAGAACGCGTAATCAAACTGATTTACGATGAATTTGGCGTTCGTCCGATCGCCCTCGGCGTACACAAGGATAATCTTGGCGCCGAGCGCTTTTATTTGAAGCACGGGTTCCGAAAAACCGCTGTGATGGAGGGAAACGACTACTACTATTTGAGGTATCCGAATGAAAATACAATATGAGAATTTCACCGTCCGTCAAGCCGAGGTTGCCGATGCAAAGCAGCTTGCCGCCTGGTGGAATGATGGTGCTGTGATGGCACACGCAGGCTTTCCCAACGGATTGGGAACAACCGAAGAAAAAGTTATCGAAAGACTTGGCAACGGTCGCATGGTCATTGAGGAAAGCGACCGTCTGATCGGTGAGTGCAATTACCGTAACGTCGCGGATGGCGTTGCAGAAATCGGCATTAAGATCTGCGAAACCGATTGTCAGAACCGTGGCGTCGGAAGAAAGGTTTTGAGTATGCTGATCGGTTGGCTGTTCAGAAACGGATATTCCAAAATCGTCCTCGATACCAATTTGACGAACACAAGAGCACAACACGTTTACGAATCACTTGGTTTTTGCAAGGTGCGAACCAATATGGATTCTTGGAAAGATCAGCTCGGTCGGCTTCAATCTTCGGTTGATTATGAGCTGGTGGAGAAAGACTTTGTAAGCTATATCAACAACGTGCTTGTTATCGATACGGATCTCCGCCTCCGCCGCTTTGACGGGAATTATGATTTTGCATTGGAGTGGTATCAAGACCCCGAAACGGTTTATCTTGTGGATGGAGTCAAAAAGCCCTATTCCTATGAGACGTTGACGAACATGTACACCTACCTCAACGGCAAGGGCGAGCTGTATTTCATCGAAGTCAATGAGAATGGCAAATGGAAGCCGATCGGAGACGTGACCTTCTGGCAGGAGGATATGCCCATTGTGATCGGGGAGCGTGCATACCGCGGCAAAGGGATTGGCAAAAAGGTTGTGTCTGCGCTCGTTGAGCGTGGCAGAACGATGGGATACGATAAACTGTATGTTGGCGAGATCTACGATTTTAACGTCGGCTCGCAAAGGTGCTTTGAGAGCGTAGGCTTTCGGAGCTATGAAAAAACCGAGCGGGGAAGCCGATACGTCCTCGAGCTTTCCACTCCTTACAAACCCGAAACATAAAAAAAGACCGGGAATTGTGCTTGTGCACAGCTCCCGGTTTTTTTATTCGATTTCGCAAACGGTGGCTTCGGTGTCGCCGAAGATCTCACGCACGGTGCGGTCGGCGTTGGCATCAAAGGGAAGGATCGCGGGCTCCTCGGTGTGGTTGGCGCCGTACTGCCCGAGCATGCCGCCCGGATGCTGGACGTAGACGTTCCCGCGCAGCGTGGGGCAGCTTTCCTCGCGCTCGGCCACCAGGTGAAGCATGCGGTAGGCCGCGCGGTCAAAGATGTTTTCGGTGATCGAAAACCTGCTTGCGGTATTGACGTAGCTCCAGCCCTTGACGTGCGCGGGGGTATGCTTGTTGTGGCGCTGCTGCCCCCAGCCGTAGCCCGCGCGGCGCAAAAGATTGTGGGTGATCTCCACGTCCTCCATATAGCTGTCGGTCTCCTCCGACGGCTTTTCCAGAAAATATTCGATCGAATAGACGCAGTCCTCCACCAGATTGTTGGCGTAGCGGATCCGTTTCATCACACGCGGGGTGCTTCGGATCGTCACCTGATGCGTCATGGCGGCATCGTAGACCTGATAGATGTAACAGTTTGAAACCTCGTAGTCCTCGCATCCGCCGTAGATCTCCACGCCGTTTCCGTAGCGCGTTACCGTGCCGCGTCCGCCCTCGGGATAGTTGGGGTCGGTGCCGGCGTAATGCTGGATGCAGCCGCCAATCCAACCGATCTCGCAGTTGGTCACGCGCAGACCCCGCACGCACGTGCCGCCCGCCGATACCGCGTGACAGCCGATGTATTTGAGGCAGAGGTTGTCAATGTGTACGTTCGGATTTGAGCCCACGCAAAACAGGTTCCGTCTGGCCAACGCCTCGATCGAAGAAAAGACCTCCCCGGGGGTTCCGCGCTCACAGCGCAGATACAGCTCGCCCAGGCTTTCCGGTTGAGTGACGTCGGGGATCGGAAAATCCTCTCCTCTGGAGGGCTTTTCCGTGAGGATCGTGTCAAAATGCCAATAAAGATCGAGATCGCGGGTCAGCGCTTCGCGCACGTCAAAGCGGCGGGATTCCTCGTCCCGGCAAACGAACTCCCCGTTTTTGTAGGAGGGGATGTGCTTGTAGGCGTGCGCTTTTCCGTGATTAAAGACCAACGTACCCACGTCGAGAATTTTTTCGGTGAGCTTCCAGATGTGGGTTGCAGGGTCATACAACACCCACAGGGAGGGATCGGCGAGATCCTTCTCCCAGCTGTATAGCTTCGGCTTTTCGCCTTCGCCCCATGCCGCGTAGGTGACGCCGGGCTTTGTTTGAATCGGTCCGCGAAACACGTCTCCGCGGCGGAACAGGACGGCGTCCTCCGGCTGCAGATCGGCGGTTGAAACGCGCGCGGGGGTTTTCCACGCGCGCTCGGGAGCGGTACCATCGTGTTCATCGCATCCCGCTTGACTGACGTAATAGGTCTGCCCCTTTATGGGGAGGCTGTCGGGCGTGTTTCGGATCTCTTGCTTCCGGTTCTGCGCAAAGGCATCCAGACGCAACAGATCTTCTTTGCTTGCAACGTACATCATTCATTTTTCCTTTCTGAGGTATCTTTGCAATAAAAATGCGTGGAAAGGTTCTTGAAGGGGGTGGGAAGCTTTTTACAAGAAGTTTCCCGCGAACCCTCTTTCCCCCAAAGCCTCGGTGAGTGAGTGCGCCACCGCAAGCACGGGGCAGGCAAGCAACGCCTCATGGGGGCGGTGTCCGCAGCTGACGAGAATGCAATCAGCGCCGATGGCGGCGGCCACCTCGGCATCGTGCTCGGTGTCACCGATCAGAAGCACGCGCGCGTCGGGGTGCTTCTGCCGCCAGCGCCGACCGATCTCCTCTTTGCTGTGGGCGTGGATGTTGTCCAGCCCCAGCAGCCCGTCAAAATAGGGGCGGATCCCCAGCAGCTCCACCTGCCGCTCCAGCATCCCGCGCTCGGTGGCCGAAAGGATCAGTTGGGAGATGCCCGCCTGCTTTACGCGCGCCAGCACGTCGGGCACGTCGGGGTAGAGCGTTGCTTTTTTGCTCCGCTCCAGATAATACGCCACCCACTCCACGGCAAGCTCGGCATAGGGCGTTTTTTCAAAATCAAAGCCCAGGCGGCGGTAATAGTCAACGATGGGAAAACCGAACAGCGCGCGGTAGTCCTCTACCGACCGGATCAGGGGGAGCGCGTGCGCCTCCAGCAGATCGTTTGCGCTTTCGATCGATTCGGAAACGTCGTTGTAAAGCGTTCCGTTAAAATCCCATACCAGATGTGTATAGCCCTTCATAACTCTCCTATTTTCGCTAAAAAATCAAAATAATGGCAAAAAAAACGAGAAAAAACGCATTTTTGCGCGTGTTTTTCGGGAAAATTCCAGCCGCGTTGGAAGGAAACGGAAGCGCTTCCTTTCGGCTCCGTTTTTTCCGGAATTTGTGGGTTGATTTTCCTTCCTGTTCCTGCTAAAATAGAAGCACGGAAACACGGGACGGCGCCATAAAAACGGCGCAGGATCCCGGGAAAGGAGACCCATATGAACAAAATGAAACTGCAAACCGGTTGGCTCCGGCTTGTGACGTGGCTGCTGTGCGCCGTGTTACTTGTGAGCGCCATGCCGCTTGCAACCCACGCCGCGGCACCGATCTTCCCCGCAAACGCCTCACCCACACGGGTATTCGTGGAAGGGGAGGAGGTGCTAGAGGGCGAGTGCGTGATCATTGATTCGGTTACATACGTGCCGCTTCGGAACTTCTGTAACCTGTTTGCCGACTGTAAGATCAGCTGGAACGGAAGCACGAATACGGCCACGGTAAAAACCGCGGATCTGACGCTGACGGCGCAAAGCAACGCGCTCTACATCACCGCCAACGGGCATTGCTACTATACCGTTGGAAAGGTCCTGAACCTTAGCGGACATCTCTACGTGCCGATCCGCCCCCTGGCGCGCTCCTTTGCGTTGGATCTGACCTGGAACGCCAAGGCGCGCTGCGTGGAGCTTGACTGCGTTGGCGCCACCCGCGCGGTGGATATGGCGGCGTACGATCAGGACGATCTCTACTGGCTCTCGCGCATCATTTCCGCCGAGGCCAAGGGCGAGCCCTTTTTGGGACAGATCGCCGTGGGCAACGTGGTGCTCAACCGCGTACGCCACGCATCCTATCCCAATACGATCTACGGCGTGATCTTCGACCGCAAGCACGGCACGCAATTTTCGCCCGTGTCCTTCGGTACGATCTACCAAAAGCCTACGGCGAGCGCGGTGATCGCCGCCAAGATCTGCCTGGAGGGCTACTCGATCAGTGATTCGGCGCTGTTCTTCCTCAATCCGAGGCTGGCAACCAACAACTGGATCGTAAAAAATCGCCCCTTTGACTTCCGCATCGGAAATCACGATTTTTACAAATAAGGCGGCTGCGGCCAAGGAGCTTCTCCAACCCGAGGAGCTCCTTTTGTCTGTTTTTTGTCTTTATTGTACCACGGTCCCGCTCACTTTTCAAGCCGAAATACTTCCTATCGCAATTTTCTGCCTGAAAATCTTATTTTTTTGCGAAAAAAATTGGAAATGTCTCATGAAAATTTCGAAAGCGGTTGACTTTTTCTATAAAATAAGTTAAAATAATAATATATATCTTTTTTTAAGGGAGGATGCTCGGATGATTCGCAGTATGACGGGCTTTGGCCGATGCCGCGCTACGGTGGACGGCCTGGATATTACCGTGGAGATCAAGTCGGTGAACAGCCGTTTTTTTGATTGCAGCGCTAAGATCAGCCGCGCGTATTCCTATCTGGAGGAGCGCATCAAGCCCTATTTGCAAAGCAAGGGGGTCAGCCGCGGAAAGGTGGACGTCTGGATCGGCATCGAAGCGCTGGACAGCGGATGCGTGGACGTTGCCTTGGACGAGGGGTATCTGCGCGGATATCTGGACGCTCTGTACCGCATGCGCGACGAATTTGGGCTCCGCGACGATATTTCGGTGATGAGCGTGGCGCAAAAGCCCGAGCTCTTTTTGGTCAAAAAGCCCGAGGAGGACGTGGAGCGCGATTGGGCGCGGGTGCTGGAGGTATTGGAGCCGGCTACCGAGGTCTTTCTTTCGGTGCGTGCGCGCGAGGGCGAAACGCTGGCCGCGGATATGCGGGCAAAGGTTTCGGAAATCGGGCGGATCGTGGATGAGATCGAGCGACTTTCGGAGGCCGACGTAGCCTCCTACCGCGAGCGCCTGGCCGAGCGCATCCGCGAGGCTCTGGCCGACAATCAGATCACTCCCGACGAAACCAGGCTTCTCACCGAGTGCGCCATTCACGCCGATAAGGTGGCGGTGGACGAGGAGCTGGTGCGGCTGCGGACGCATTTCGGCGCCTTTGAGGAAATTTTGTCCTCGGGTGAGCCCGTTGGTCGCAAGCTCGACTTTTTGCTCCAGGAGATGAACCGCGAGGTCAACACCACCGGCTCCAAATGCAGCGATGCGCAGATCGCGCGCCTGGTTGTGGATGCCAAATGCCTCCTGGAAAAGATCCGCGAGCAGATCCAGAACCTTGAGTGATTGCCACTACCCAAACAGAAAGGACAACAAAATTCATGAAATTTATTAACGTGGGCTTTGGAAATATGGTTGCCGTGGACCGTGTGGTTGCGCTGGCAAACCCCGATTCCGCGCCGATCAAGCGTCTGATCCAGGACTCCAAGGACGATGGCAGAGCCATTGACGTCACCTGCGGCAGAAGAACGCGCGCGGTGATCATCACCGATTCCGAGCACGTGATCCTGTCCGCGATCCAGACCGAAACGATCGCAAACCGCCTCGACAACAGCGCGGAAGTAGAGGATAACGCCGATGAGGAAGACGGCGAGGACGCATAAAAGACAACAAGCATCAGGAGAGAGCACTATGAACAAAGGACTGTTAATCGTGGTGTCGGGTCCCGCCGGAAGCGGCAAGGGAACCGTGAACGGAAAGCTGCTGGAATCGGATGCCTACGCCTTTTCGGTTTCGGCTACCACGCGCGCACCGAGACCCGGGGAGGTAGACGGTGTGAACTATCACTACGTCACGCGCGAGGATTTCGAGCGCCGCATCCGCGCTAAGGAAATGCTGGAGTATACCGAGTATTGCGGAAACTACTACGGCACGCCCCTGCGCGAGACGCTGGAGGCCCTGAACGCCGGAAAAAATATGATCCTGGAGATCGAGGTGGAGGGCGCGCTCAACGTCAAAAGGGTGTATCCCGAGGCGGTTCTGATCATGCTGCTGCCCCCGTCCTTTGCGGTGCAGGAGGCCAGACTCCGCGGTCGCGCAACCGAGACCGAGGAAAAGATCCTGGAGCGCTTGGAGCGCACGCGCGCCGAGCTTCCCGAGCTTTCGCACTACGATTACGTGGTGTATAACTATGACGGCGGAGCCGATACCTGCGCGGACGATATCCGCGCCATCGTTCGCGCCGAGCGCTGCGCGGTCCGCCGACACCGTACCGCCGCTGCGGAATATTTTGAAACGCATTGAAATACCATTTACATACTATTTGCAAAACAAGGAGAAACCATTATGCTGTACCCCACTATTGACGAACTGACCCAAGGCAAATACAATCGCTACGAGCTGGCGCTTGCAACGGCCAGATGCGCGCGCCTGATCACCGACGAATACGTTCGTCAGCACGATCTTGCCGAAAAGTCGATCACGGGCAACAAGGATACCGACCGCCCGCTCAACACGATGATCGATCGCGAGCTGCGCGACGAAAAGGCAGTTCAGGTTGCCATCGGCCGTATGTACCGCGGCGAATATGCCATCGATCTGGAGGCAAACGCCAAGCAGGCGGAGGATGCCGAGATTACGGAGGATGCCGAGGTTGCAGAGGAGGCCGTAGAGGCCGTTGCGGAGGATCTCGCAGAGGAAGGCACCGCCGAGGCAGCAGAGGAAGCGATGGCGGAAGTGGCAGAGGAAGCCGCGCCCGAAGCGGCAGACGCAGAGTAAGGTGGAGTCCAAGGCTGCGCTTGCCTGTGCAGGCGTTTGTTTGCTCGACAATCCCTTTGCGATCGACGGGGTGTACGATTATCAGATCCCGCCGGAGCTGATCCCCGACGTGCGCCCGGGCGTATTTGTTACTGTCCCGTTCGGCACGTCCAACCGCCGCGCCATGGCGTTGGTGCGTGAGGTACGGGATCACTCGGCGTATCCCGAGCTGAAGGCGATCACGTCGGTCTGCCCCGAGGATCTGTCGCTGAATGCGGAGATGCTTGGTCTTTGCGATTTTATGAAGCTGCGCACGCTGTGCGCAACCGGGGACGCGGTGCGGGCCATGGTGCCGGCATCGGCTTTGGCGCGTCTGGTCGCGCTGTATTCCCTTCATCCCGACCATATGCAAAACGACTCCGACGAATTATCCTCGTCGGATTTGTTCGTATATACCTGGATCCGCGAGAGCGGAGAACGGACCGAGCAACAGCTCCGCGACCGCTTTGGCGCGGGGGTGGAGAATCGGCTGCGGCGTCTTTGCAGCCGTCGGTATTTACAAAAAAAGGTGGTCCTCAAGGATGCCTCGGCGGGGCTGACCGAGCGGCTCTGGACGCTTGCGATCCCGCCCGCGCAGGCCGCGCAGCTGGCGGTGGAGGGCGAGAGTGAGGGGCTCCGTGTGAGCTCGGCCAAGCAAAAAGAGGTGCTCCGCGTGCTCAGCGAAAGTGACACCCCCATGACCACCGCCGAATTGACTCAGGCGGCAAGGGTGACCGAAGCGCCGTTGCGCTCCCTGCTTACCAAGGGACTTCTGTCCCGCGTGGAGCGGCGCGTGGATCGCAATCCCTACGCCTCGGCCGCGTATACGGGGCAAACGCCGCTCTGTCTCAACGGAGAGCAGGAGGCGGCGCTCGAAAGGCTTTCGGCACTCGCCTTTTCGGGCGAGGCCAAGGCGGCTCTGCTGCACGGCGTAACGGGAAGCGGAAAAACCTGTGTGATGACCGCTCTGATCGACCGCCTTCTGGCGGTGGGGAAGGGCGTGATCCTGTTGCTCCCCGAGATCGCGCTCACGCCGCAGTCGGTCTCGATCTTCTGCGCGCGCTACGGAGACCGCGTGGCAGTGATCCATTCCGCGCTCTCCTCGGGCGAGCGATACGATGCCTACTGCCGGATCCGCGACGGACAGGCCGACGTGGTGATCGGCACCCGATCGGCCGTCTTTTCTCCCGTAAAAAATCTTGGCGCGATCATCATTGACGAGGAGCAGGAGCACACCTATAAATCCGATCAGAATCCCAAGTATCACACGCGGGACATTGCGCGTTACCGTTGCGCACACAACAAGGCGCTCATGCTGCTTGCCTCGGCTACGCCCTCGCTCGAGAGCTACCAAAAGGCAAAGGACGGCGTGTATACGTTGATTCGCCTGACCCATCGTTTTGGTGACGCGGAGCTGCCGCGCGTAGAAATTGCCGACATGCGAGGCGAGGTGGGCGGCGGAAATCTTTCCCCGCTTGGGGAGCGGTTGATCCGTGAGCTGGGCCGTGTGACCGAGGCGAGCGAGCAATCGGTGCTTTTCCTCAATCGGCGCGGCTACAATCATTTTCTCAGCTGCCGCAGCTGCGGCGAAGCAGTGCTTTGCCCGTCCTGCTCGGTCTCCATGACCTACCACACGCGGCGAGGAACCTACACCGAGGGCGATATGGTCTGCCATTGGTGCGGCCGACGGATGCCGGTTCCCAAGGTTTGCCCGTCCTGCTCCTCGGAACATCTTGCGCGCATGGGCTTTGGAACCCAGCGCGTGGAAGAGGAATTGCAATCCTTGCTTCCCAAGGCGCGGATCCTGCGGATGGATACCGATACCACCGCAACGAAATTTTCCTACGACACCATGCTGGGAAAATTCCGCGCACACGAGGCGGACGTTCTGCTCGGCACGCAGATGGTAACGAAGGGACACGATTTTCCCGACGTGACGCTGGTGGGCGTTCTGCTTGCCGATGCGTCGCTGTATCTGGATGACTACCGCGCCTCCGAGCGCACCTTTGCCATGCTCACGCAGGTCATCGGGCGTGCGGGACGCGGCAAGCGGCCAGGGCTTGCGGTGATCCAGACCAACAATCCCGATAGCGAGATCATTCGTCTTGCCTGCGCGCAGGACTACGAAGGCTTTTACGAGCGCGAGATCCGTCTGCGCAAGCTCTTGGTGTTCCCACCGTTTTGCGACATTGCGCTTCTGACGCTCACGGGAACACTTGAGCCCGAGTTGCTGCAGGGCTCCGCGCGATTGGCCGAGGAGCTGAAACGGCTGGCGGAGGGAGACTATCGCGACGTGGCGCTTGTGACCTTTGGCCCCTTTGAGGCGCCCGTGTACCGCGTGGACAACAAATACCGCATGCGCATGGTGATCAAATGTCGGTTGGGCCGCCGCACGCTGGCGATGTTTGCCGAGCTGCTTTGCACCTTTTCCTCGCAAGCCGGGAAACGGCTGTCTCTGAGTATCGACCTCAATCCGTCGAGCCTGTAAAACGGGACAGAGAAGTTTGAAAATACGTTGCCAACGGACACCCTCCGTGCGGCAACCCCGAAAGGACTGATAAAAATGGCAAAATTGAAAATTGTAAAAATGGGAGACGACATTCTGCGAAAGGTCTGCCGTCCCGTGGAAAAAATCACGCCCCGCACCGTTACGCTCCTCGACGATATGATCGAGACGATGCGCGATGCCGACGGATGCGGTCTGGCAGGACCCCAGGTGGGGATCCTGCGCCGCATTGCCGTGGTGGAGGTAGAGCCGGGCGAGGTGATTGAGCTGATCAACCCCAAGATCATCGCCTTTGCAGGCGAGCAGGAGGAGCAGGAGGGCTGCCTCTCGATCCCCGGCCGTTGGGGGATCACGCGCCGTCCCAAGCACGTTACGGTTCGCGCCACCAACCGGAACGGGGAAGTGTTTGAGGTGAGCGGAAGTGATCTGCTTGCCCGCGCGCTCTGCCATGAGATCGACCATCTCGACGGCAAGCTGTTTATCGATCATGTGATCAAGGAGCTGGAATGAATATGCGCATCTTATTTATGGGAACGCCGGATTTCGCACTCTTTTCTCTGCGCGCATTGGTAGAAGCGGGAGAAAACGTGATCGGCGTGGTGACCCAGCCCGATAAGCCCAAGGGAAGAGGCTATGCTTTGACGCCGCCCCCCGTAAAGGTCTATGCACAAGAGCAGGGACTTCCCGTGTATCAGCCGAATACACTTCGCGGCGAGGACTTTGCCGCGCTGCTGGAGGAGCTGGCTCCCGAGTTGATCGTTGTGGTGGCCTACGGCAAGATTTTGCCCGTCAACGTGCTGGAATATCCGAAATACGGATGCATCAACGTGCACGGCTCTCTGCTTCCCGAGTACCGCGGTGCCGCGCCGATGCAGCGCGCGATCATCGACGGTAAGCGTGAGACCGGCATTACCACGATGGTCATGGCCGACGGCATCGACACGGGAGATATGCTTCTGAGGGGCAAAATCACCATCGAAGAGAATGATAATTTTGAAACGGTGCATGATAAGCTTGGGATATGCGGGGCGGAGGTGCTTTTGGAAACGCTGAAGCAACTGCGCGCGGGAAGCCTGCAAGCGATCCCGCAGGACGAGGCGCTTGCCACCTATGCGGCAAAGATCGAAAAGGAGGACTGCGTCCTGGATTTTGCGCGTCCCGCCCAAGCGGTGCACGACCGGATCCGCGGCCTCTCTCCCATTCCGCTGGCCTTTACCCACACGCCCGACGGAAAAATGCTCAAGGTGATCGCCTCCGAGCGCTTGAACGAGACCTTTGACGCGCCTGCGGGAACGGTCGTTTCGTTGGAAGGCGGAAAGATCACGGTTGCCTGCAAGGAGGGCGCGATCGCGCTTCTCTCGGTGCTTCCCGAAGGAAAAAAACGCATGTCTGCCGCCGATTTTATCAACGGAAGAAAGCTTTCGGTGGGAGATCTGCTGAACTGAACAAGGAGAAACGAAATGTTTGGATTCTTTTATTACGATTGGACGATCCTGATCGTTCTGCCCGCCATGATTTTGGCAATGTGGGCGCAATTCAAGGTGAAAAGCACCTTTTCGCAGTACAGCAAAACGCGCACGCGCGCGGGGCTGACGGGCGCTATGGCGGCCAGACGTCTTTTGGACAGCAACGGGCTGTATGACGTCAATATTTCCATGACCCCGGGAGAGCTGACCGACCATTACAATCCCAAGGATAAAACGCTGTATCTTTCCAAAACCGTGCACGATTCAAACAGCGCCGCCGCCATCGGCGTGGCCTGTCACGAGGCGGGGCACGCTCTGCAGGACGCAAAGGCCTATGCGCCGCTTAAACTCCGCATGGGCATGGTGCCGGTCTGCAATTTCGGTTCCTCGCTTGCCATGCCGCTCTTTTTGATCGGTCTTTTCATCAACCCCGAGCTGGGCTGGGGCTTTATGCTGGCGGGAATCGCCTGCTTCTCGTTGGCCACCTTCTTCCAGCTGGTCACGCTCCCCGTGGAGTTTAACGCGTCGCGCCGCGCCATGGAGGGCATGCGCGATTGCGGCATTTTATACGAGGACGAGTTGAGCGACGCACGCCGTGTGCTGAGCGCGGCGGCCATGACCTACGTGGCGGCTCTTGCAACCTCGCTTCTGTCGCTTCTTCGCTTGATCGTCATTGCCAACCGCCACAGAGATTGAGCGGAAGATCCCGGAATTTAATTTGTCTTATTTTAAGCTTTTGAGAGGAAAGTCATGTCAAACGTTCGGGAAACAGCACTTCAGATCTTGAATAAATGTGACCTTGCCGGACAGTTTTCGAACCTTGCGCTGGATACCGCGCTCAAGCGGAACGCGCTTTCGTCTGCCGATCGGGGTCTTTTGACCGCGCTGGTGTACGGAACGATCGAGCGGAGAATGACGCTCGACCATTGGATCGCGTCGCTTTCCTCGCGCCCGATGGAGGACGTGGATGAATCCACGAAAAATCTGCTCCGCATGGGGCTGTATCAATTGGCGTATCTGGACCGCGTGCCCGATCACGCCGCCGTTCACGAAACGGTTTCTTTGGCGCCAAAGCGTACCAAGGGCTTTGTGAACGCGATCCTGCGTGCCTTTTTGCGCGCGAAAAAGCAGATCGCGTGGCCAACGGATCCGTTGGAGCGGCTTTCGGTGCAATATTCTTTTTCCCAAAAGATCTGCGAGGAATTCGTTGCGGCGTTTGGATACGCGCGTACGGAGGCGCTGTTGGCGGCATTTGGCAAGCAACCGCCGCTGACGTTGCGTGTGAATACGCTTCGCACGTCGAGGGAATCCTTTTTATCCGTTTTAAAGGAGGCGGGATACGCCGCGCGAGCCACTGCCGAGAGCCAAACGGGCGTGCTGCTTGACGGCGCCCCGATCGCGTCGATCCCCGGCTTTGCCGAGGGTAATTTCTTCGTGCAGGACGAGGCGTCCCAGCTTTGCGTGGAGGCGCTGCAAGCGCAAAAGGGCATGACCTTGATCGACGTTTGCGCTTGCCCGGGCTCGAAGTCGTTCGGGGCGGCGATCAATATGGAAAACGAAGGACGGGTGTACGCCTGCGACCTCCACAAAAACAAGCTGTCTTTGGTAACGGGTGGCGCGGAGCGGCTCGGGATCTCGATCGTGGAGACTTTTCCGCGCGATGCCAGAACTGTTGAGGAGCGTTGGATCGGGCAAGCCGACCGCGTGCTTTGCGACGTCCCCTGCTCGGGCTTTGGCGTCTTTGCAAAAAAACCGGAGCTGCGCTACAAGGATCCCGCTCAAAGTCGGGCGCTCCCCGATATTCAACTGGCGATTGCCGAGAGCGCGTGCCAATACGTCAGGGTGGGCGGCCGGCTGGTGTATTCCACCTGTACCCTGCTCCCGCGCGAGAACGGGGAGAACGTCCGCCGTTTCCTGGAGCGGCATCCGGAGTTTCTTCTGCTTCGTGAGCGCACCTTGTATCCCGATACCGACGGCACCGACGGATTTTATTTCGCGGTGCTGGAAAAGCGAACGCTTTCAAATATTTAACACTTCTATCTTTTTGATTTTTGAAACATACTGAAAAAGGAGCCTGACCGATGGAGTCCGACGTAAAAAAAGAACTGTTGTCTCAAAGTCCCGCCGAGCTGCAAGCCTGGATGATCGCGGCGGGCGAACCGAAATACCGCGCGGATCAGCTCTTTCCGCAGCTGCACCGAGGCCTGTCGCCCGACGACATGACCAACCTTGGGAAAAAGCTGCAGCAAAAGCTCAAGGAGTCCTTTGTCTGGCATTTGCCCGTTGTGGAGCAAAAGCTGATCTCCGCCATCGACGGCACGGTAAAATATCTGTTCGGTCTTTCCGACGGAAACTGTGTGGAAAGTGTCGTCATGCGTTATGAGCATGGCAATACGATCTGCATTTCGTCACAGGTGGGATGCCGCATGGGATGTAAATTCTGCGCCTCCACCATCGGCGGCCGCGTGCGCGATCTGACGGCGGGAGAGCTGTTGGGGCAGGTGATCGCGGCACAAAAGGATCTGGGCGAGCGGATCTCCAACATCGTGATGATGGGGATCGGAGAGCCCTTGGATAACTATGACAACGTTTTGAAATTTCTGCACCTGGTGAACTGCGAGACGGGGCTGAACATTGGCTACCGTCACATTTCGCTTTCCACCTGTGGGCTGGTAGATAAAATCGAACGGCTGATGGGGGAGAATCTTCCCATCACGCTTTCCATTTCCCTGCACGCGCCCGACGACGAAACGCGTTCCGCGATCATGCCGATCAACAACAAGTGGAACGTAGATGCGCTCCTGGACGCCTGCCGCGCCTATTTTGTCCGCACGGGCAGGCGCATTTCCTTTGAATACACCCTGATCGCGGGGAAGAACGATTCGGTGGAAAACGCGCAACAGCTGGCGCGTGTGCTCAATGCCAAGCTGCGCTCGCGCACCGAGACCATGCCGATCCACGTCAATCTGATCCCCGTAAATGAGGTCAGCGAAACCGGCTTTCGGCATTCCTCCAAGCAGGCGATCGCCGCCTTTGCAAGGGTGCTGGAATCCAAAGGCATCCGCGCCACCGTTCGCCGCCGTCTCGGCTCGGACATCAACGCCTCCTGCGGTCAGCTCCGCCGCGCCGCTATGAAGGATGCGGATTCTGTGGGAACCCTTTTGTAAAAGGGTTCCCACACCCTCCCAACCCTTTCCCGAAATTTGATATTGGCAAAATCGGTTGCTTACGCGTTCCACGCAAATCCCGATTCCTACATATGCTTTTCGGAGGGATGGGATGAAAAAACGGGCCAAAACAGAAACGAACCGCGTAAGGGGCAAGACGTTGGCGCTGGCTGCCCTGTTGGTTGTATGCGCCGCTTGGATCGTGTTTGACGATCTGTTTGCGCCGTTGGAGCGCGCGGCGGTGTCGGTTGAGATCCCCGATTTCTGCGGCGTTCGGGAGGATGCGCTGGAAAGCGCGGACTGGATGACGGTGGAAAAGGACTACCGTTACGATGCGGGGGTGGAGGCAGGTGTGGTTCTGTCACAGTCACCGCCTGCGGGGAGCCGCCGCAAGCTGAGCGCGCAAAATCCGCAATGCAGGATCACGCTCACGGTCAGTCTTGGCGAGGAGCATGCAGAGATCCCCACGGTTGTGGGTAAGGATTTCCGCGAGGCAGAGTCGATTTTGCGCGGCCTTGGATTTGCCGTAGAGATCCAAAAAAGCGAGGGGGCCTATCCCGCGGGGACGGTGTTTGCGGTATCGCCGCGCGAGGGAAGCGAGGTGCCCGTGGGCACACGGGTGCAGCTGTCGGTCAGCGCGGGTCTTCCTCTGAAAAGCGTCACGGTGCCCGATCTTCGCGGCCTTTCGCGGTCGGATGCCCTGGTGCAGGTCTGGCTGGCAGAGCTTGCGGTGGCGGACGTGATCGAGGAGCCCTCTTTTGAGACGGAGGGAACGGTGATCCGCCAGAGCCACCAGCCCGGCACGTTGGTTCCGGCAGGAACCAAGCTGACGCTCTATGTCAGCCGCAGGATGGAAGAATAAAAGTGCTTGGAAGCACGTTGGGAAAACTTCTTCCAAGAAGTTTTCCCCGAAAAAAAGGAGTATCACAGATGACGTATACAGGCTACGGACGGGTAATCAAGGGCGTGGGCGGACTATTCACGGTGCGCCTGTTTACACGCGGCTCAAGGATCTGCGAGGCGTGCGTGGGAGACGCCATGCCGCTGGACGGCCTCACGGTTTCGGCGCGCGGCAGAGGCTCGTTGCACCGCAAGGGCGCGCTTTTGGTGGGAGACACGGTGGAGCTTTCTTATGACGACGGCTCCTTTTCGGTGCGCAACGGCGAGGTGATTCCCGCATCCGACGGAGCGGGCATTGCGATCGACCGCATCTGTACGCGCAAGAACGCTCTGATCCGACCGCCCATGGCGAATCTGGACGTTCTGTTCGTCACGGTGGCCGCGGCGTCGCCCGACCCGATCCCCGAGACGCTGGATAAGCTGATCTCGATTGCCGAGTTCAACCGCATCGAGCCCGTGGTCGTGGTTACGAAAAGCGAGTTGGATCCCGCGCGGGCCGAGCAGCTGCGCGCGCTCTACAGGGCCGCCGGATTTGCGGCGTTTTGCACCGGCGAGGGAATTGAGACCGGCGAACGCGAGCTGCGGCAGTACATCAACACCGAATTGGATGGAAGGATCGCGGCATTTTCGGGTGCGTCGGGCGTTGGAAAGTCGACGATGCTCAATCGCCTGTTCCCGGAGCTCGGTCTGGAGACGGGAGAGATCAGCCGTCGCATCGAGCGCGGAAAAAACACCACGCGCCGCGTAGAGCTCTATCCCATCACGCAGGGTAGCGATTGCGCATACCTTGCCGACACCCCCGGCTTTACCATGCTGGATTTTGAGCGCTTCGACTTTTTTGATAAGGAGGATCTGCCGCTCACCTTCCGCGAGTTCGTACCCTACATCGGCGAGTGCCGCTATACCAAGTGCTCGCACACCAAGGAGCAGGGCTGCGCGATTCTGGAGGCGGTAAAGCGCGGGGACGTGGCGAGATCGCGCCACGAAAGCTTTGTTTCCCTCTACGAGGTGCTCAAAAAGAAAACGAAATGGAGTTGATTTTCCGTTGCATGCGGGAGCATAGAGCCGGAAAGCGGCATTGAAGGAGAAGAAGCATCGATGAAGACAGTAAAAATGGGCATGATCGGCCTTGGGCAGCGCGGCTTGAGCATGCTGAAAAGCATCCTTTTGAAGATGGAGGATGTGGAGATCGTTGCGGTTTGCGACGAGTACGCCGACCGCACCGAGCAGGCCGCCTGCGCGGTGGAAAGAGCAACGGGCAAGCGTCCGTTTGCCTCCGTGGATTACGCCGACGTGCTCCGTTTGAACGGATTGGACGCCGTGTACGTTGCCACGTCCTGGGAAACGCACGTGGAGATCGGGACCGAGGCAATGAAAAACGGCGTGGCGGTGGCGCTTGAGGTAGGCGGAGCCTATTCTCTGCAAAGCCTTTGGAGCATGGTACATATGCAGGAGCAAACGGGAACGCCGCTGATGCTGATGGAAAATTGCTGCTTTGGCAAGGATGAGCTGCTTGCCACCTCTATGGCGCGGCGCGGACTGTTTGGCGAGATCGTGCATTGTCACGGCGCGTATGCGCACTATCTGGCCGAGGAGGTGGCGCGGGGAGAGGAGATCCGTCACTACCGCCTGCGCAATTATCTGACGCGAAACTGCGAGAACTATCCAACCCACGAGCTTGGACCGATCGCAAAGCTGCTGAACATCAATCGGGGAAACCGTATGCTCTCGTTGGTGTCGGTGGCCTCCAAGGCCGTTGGCATGGAGGATTACGTGGCGCGGCGCGCGGAGCAGTTCCCGCATTTGGTGGGCAAGCGGTTCCGCCAAGGGGATATCGTAAACACGCTGATCACCTGCGCCGACGGCTCCACCGTATCGCTTCGTCTGGATACCACGCTCCCACGCTCCTATTCGCGCGAGTTCACGGTACGCGGCACCCGCGGCATGTATGAGCAAACCACCAATACCGTGTTTTTGGAGGGTGATAGGGAGACGTTTGACACCCATCGGTATTACCGTGAGAATTTCGGCAACGCCGCGCGCTTTGAGGCCGACTATCTGCCGCCCGTGTGGCGCGAGATGACCGAGGAAACGGTCAAGGCGGGGCATGGTGGTATGGATGCGATCGAATTTCGCGTATTTGTGGATTGTCTCAAGGCCAATCAACCCATGCCGATCGACGTTTACGATGCGGCGGCGTGGATGGCAGTTACCGCACTTTCCGAGGCATCGGTGGCGGCAGGAGGACTGGTGCAGGCCGTTCCCGATTTCACGGGCGGGATGTGGACGCGCCGCAAGCCTTTGGACGTGGTTCCAATGGAATAACAGAACAAACCCAAAAATCGCGGGCTCTCCGACAGGGAGAGCCCGCGATCTGTTTTTTGGGGTTGGCAAAACGGAGCCCCGCCTTCGGTTCAGGCTCCCAATTCCATGCGCAAAAGGTAGCAGAGATCCTTGCGATCGTGAAACAGGGGGAGCTCCTCCGCGGCTTTTTGCGGCAGGACTGCCTCGATCACCAGCTTGTTCTGCGCAACCCGAACCGAGCAATTTTGAAAGCTGGGGTGCGAAAGAAACGCAAAGACCTCGGTATCGGCCGCGGCGGCGGAGCCCGATGCCTTGCGGTCGGGGAGCGGCTCAAAGGAGACCCGATAGGTATAGGGGAGTACTGCAGGATCGGGCAACGGGCAGGCGGCGGAAAGGTATCCATCCTTTTGCCGTAACGTCAGAAATAACCCAAACAAAAGCGCGAGCAGTCTTGCCCGATCGGCATTGGCAAGCGAAAGCTCTTGGGTAGGAAGCTCCACTCCGTCCAAACGGCACCCCACGAAATTTGCGATCAGGAGACTGCGCGTCCAAAGCCCGGGGGAGCGATCCTTTTGAAAAATGCGGTGCATATAAAAGAAGATCTCGCGCACCGTTTCCCAAGCCTCGTCCTCAAGGGCGGTTGCTCCAACGGAGTGTCCCGCAACGGCGGGGGAGAGGAGGAGTGCCCCGTCTTGGAATCGCAGATCCCGACAAACCGAGGAAGCGGGCGCATGCAACGGGACGGCAAGCGCCAGTCCGGTTTCCTGTACCAGGGAGGAGAATACCAGGCACACGCGACCGTCGCCCAAAAGGGCGATGCATTTTTCGCTTGCAAGCGACTGCTCCAAAAAGGCGAGCTCCTCTTGCGGCAGAGCGCAAAGCGTGGGAAGCGATTCTCCCACGCGCATGCAAGCGCCGCGGCAGGCCAGCACGCGATAGCCGTTTTGCACGTCGACCAGGGCAAGGTCCTCGTGCATCGGCCTTGCGGAGCTGCGATGCTTGCTTTCAAAATACCGAAGCTCAGGGATGTAGCTTTCTATCTGTTTCATAGTGTCTCCAAAGAAAACCGTCAAAATACGATGTGCAAAATGCGGTGCAGAGCGATCTTGCGATAGGAGCCGTCCAGGCACCCCACCGTAAGCACCAGATCGCGATTGTAAAATACGCCGCTGTTGCCGTTTTGATAGGTGACGTATAGCTTGTCGCGCATGCGAAGCGGTTGCTCCTCTACCGAGAGGTAGCGAAGCTTTGTGGTATCTAACCGCACAGGTGTGCCGTCCTCGGTATAGCAATCCAGATAGGAATCCGCCAAAATACCCTTGCAAAATTCGCTTTCACGGCTGTAAAAACGCGTGCAACGCAGGATCCGTCCGGGATCGATGGGAGGGTAGGCATCCGCCTCCTCCGCTGCGCGTTTCCGGATAAAGGAGACCAATTTCCCGGCAGGAAGCAAGGCCACACCGTCCTGCTCTTCGGGAAGCGAGAGGCGGCAATCGGGCTCGGTAAATACAACCGCACCCCACACGGGGCGCTTGATCCCGTAATAGCTCTTCATCACGTGCAAAAACTGGTTGGTGGTGCCCACGGGGCTCTTGAGCGTCTTATAAACGCCGTTGCCCTTACGCTGGTAAAAGGAGGCGCCATCCATCCCGATCTCGCCCTTCCAGTTTTTGGCCTCTAGAACAAAGGGGACACCGCGCTCGATCACCAAAAAGTCTTTTTCGAGGTACAGGTCCTTGTGCGGCACCGTCACATTGCGGATCACACAGTCAAATTGCTCGCGCAGGAAGCGGTAGAGCTGCTCCTCTCCCTCGCTTCCAAAGCGTTCGATCTCCTCGAGCGCGGGAAGCTTCTCGGCTTTGGCGCGGTGAACGCCGGCTTGAAAAAAAGAGTTCATAGGGATCCTCCAAGGGGTAAAAAAGTAAAAGAAAAAACGGGAAAGGGCGGCGCGCGATCGGATCGCGTGTGGCTTCCCCGTTACGATTAATCAGCTCCAGGATTCCAGGCGGAAGATGTAGGTCTCTCCCTCCAAAAGCGGCAGATCGGCAACGCCAACGGCGGTGTAGTAGAACGAAACGCCGTCCAGTTCAAACGCTGCCTCGCCAAATGCATACGCTTCTCCCGAAAGTGAGGAATACATCGCCACAAACTCGTTTTTTGCGGGGTTGGGCGTCACACCGCAGATCGCGGTCACAAATGGACTGTCGGGATCGCTTTCGTCCATCTCGGCGTGCAGGTCATCGGTTGTGCTGAGCACGTCGTAGAGCATGGCGCCGTCCTTATAGTCGGAGAGCTTTACGGTAAACGTTTCCACTTTGTCGCCATTTTCCACGCGCACGGTGGCGGTGGGAGAGCTTGCACAGGATGCAAAGGTCAGACAAAGAAGGGCTGCAACAAGCAGACAGGATAGTGTACAGATGAAACGTGATTTCATGAGGATCTCCTTTTTTCTCTTCCTGATTTTGAAAAAGAAAATGCGTGTCCACCGAGCCTCGGAAACACACACAACCAAAGGGGCCTGCCTTTTGCACGCGTCCGCCGCCAAGAGCCGCGCAAAAGGCCGCCGTGTCCGGTGCATACCGAATCGCGGGGGAGCTACAAAAACGCGAACGCTCTGACAGATACGGATATCTGACCACAAACACAGAATGAGGTTGTTCCGGACTCGAACCGGATGCTACAACTCGCATGGAGCAATTTACTCGGCGTACACCTTTCAAACCGTGTTTTTGCAAAACATTTTGTTTTTCAAGAAGAGTATACCATACAGGGAGGATTTTGTCAAGAAAGGAAACGAAAAAAGTTGCTTTCTACCTATTTATAATATCAGAGCAGATTGGCGATCGAAAAGGCCTCAAGACGTCGCATGTCGTCAATGGCGTCCCGAAGCAATTCACGCGCCACGGCAAACCCAAAGGCATCTCCCGCCTGCGCGCAGGCAAGCAGCGTTTGCGCCTGCTCGCTCAAACGGTCCACGGTCGGAAAGGCAACCGAAAGCCCAACTGTGGCAGAATGGTCTTCCCATATGGCGAGAAACGCCTCGATCCGATCGGTGCATCCCGCCTCGTCAATGGCAGGGATCTCCTCCAACGCCGCCTCCAAGCGGTCCCCCAGCGTGTTGATATACCAATAATTTCCCACCGTCCCCGTAAGCATTACCGCCAACAGGATCACCGCAACCGCAAACGCCTTCATTTGTCCGTCTCCTCCTTCTCCAGCCAAAAGAGCTCCCCCTTGGAGTTTGCCGTCACACAAAAAAGCCTACGCGCCTCCAGCCCGCGTCGCCGCAGCTCGCGCGTGAGCCAATCGCGGTCCTTTCCGATCAGCGAAAGCCCCACCCGGCTGTAGGTTCCGTTGCAATATACGATGTGCATCAGCCCGCCGTCCTTTCCGCGTATTCCCAATTGCGCGGCGGTTGGGGGAGAGAACTCTGCCTTTGGAAGCACGGTCAGATTTCCGTTCTTCTCCAGGATCGCATCCTCCACCTGCGCCAGATCGGTCAGCCCCTGCTGACGGATCTCGCTCATCAGCTCGTCCAGGGACATCCGCAGATCCCGCAACGCCTTTTGCCGCAGTCTGCCGCCTTGAATGATCACGGTCGGCCGCGCCGATACCGTATTCTTGAGCCATGGGATCCGAATCAGGATCACCGAGGAGAAGATCTCCAGGATCAGCAGAACTGTCATCGGGATCATAGCGTGGAGTACGGGGATTTCCGGATTGGTGATGGGAAGCGAGGCGATCTCCGAGATCAGAAGCGTGGTAACAAGATCCGTGACCTCAAGCTCCCCGATCTGTCGCTTGCCCATGAGCCGCATGGTGAGGATCAAAGCAACGTAAATGATCAGCGTACGGATCAGAATCGTCGTCATGCGCCTCTTCCCTCCTTTTTTTATCATAGTTTCCCTGTTTTTCTGCTTTTTATCCCGTTTTTCTTGTAAAAATAAATGATTTTTCATTTTTTTAAAAAAAGCCCTTGACAAAAAAGGATCAAAGTGGTAAAATAGACAGGCTCACCGCTTGGAAGTGAGAGGGGAGCGAAGGACCGCCGGGGGCTTGGATGTTGAAAAACTTTGAAAAAAGTTGAAAAAACTTTTGAAAAAGGTATTGACAAACGGTAACCGGAGTGGTATAATAGGAAGGTCGACGCGAGAGCGGCGGCGAATGATCTTTGAAAATTGAACAACAAGAGAGAAGTACAAAGCGAACAAGCTTGAAACGGATCTCGGAAATTCTAACAGATGAGAATACTACTCAACAAAAGTAAAAGAAGCTAAGAGCAATGCTCGAAGTTAGGTTAGATCTCGATCGAAAGATTGAGTTTTAATACAATGATTTCGAGAGTTTGATCCTGGCTCAGGATG